>JBHELA010000390.1:0-4775 GCA_041859005.1 Ignavibacteria bacterium | reverse complement strand
AACTGAATTCATTAAAGCAGATTCTTCACCGCATATGTAGGCACCTGCTCCTCTATGAATATAGATATCTGTTGAGAAATTACTTCCTAAAATATTTTTTCCAACATATCCTTTCTTGTATGCGTCATCAAGTGCATCCTGTAAAAGATTTATCCACTTGTAGTATTCGCCTCTGATATAAACATAAGCAGCTTTAATTCCCATTGCATAGCAGGCAAGCAGAGTACCTTCTATAAACTGATGAGGATTTTTCTCGAATATTTCTCTGTCCTTGAAGCTTCCAGGTTCTGATTCATCACCATTACAGCAAAGATACTTTGCCTTCTCGGTTTGCTTTGGCATGAAAGTCCATTTCAATCCTGTCGGAAAGCATGCACCACCGCGTCCGCGAAGGTTAGAGTTCTTAACTTCATTAGTAACATCATCGGGGGTCATCTTATTGATAGCTTTGCGAATAGATTGGTATCCGCCGTTTGCTTCATAGACATCAATCTTGTGTAATTCAGGAATATCTTTAAGGATTATTTTCATATTTGATAATGTATTTTAAATTTTGGTTCACAGAGACCACCGAGAAATCACAGAGGTCACAGAGAAAATCTATAGCTTTAAATACTTATTAAAAGAACAAAACTAAATAAACTATTTGGTTCACAAAGACCACCGAGAAATCACAGAGGTCACAGAGAAAATTTATTTTTCCTATTTATGAAATTAAAGTACATATCTATGAAAACCATCCATTAGTTTCTTAACATTGAAATTCATTAAAAGCCCTATTCTTTTATCAGAGAATCGCATATAAGTTAATATTTGTGAAGTATGTACTGGAAGTAAGTTATCAATAGATTTAATTTCTATAATGACTAAATCATTAACTAATAAATCCAGTCTATATCCACAATCCAGATATATCTCTTTATACATTACAGGAATAGGTACCTGACTTTTGACTGATAATCCTTTCAACTTTAATTCATAACACAAGCATTTTTCATAAACAGATTCCAACATTCCCGGGCCCAGATTTTTATGAACCTCAATTGCACAACCTATAATATTTTCAGTTAATAAGTCAGTGTCCATATTTGTTAAGTTAGTTCTTCTCTGTGATTTCTCGGTGTACTCCGTGATGCTATTTAAATAATTATTGTAATTAAAAGAACAAAGTTTAATGGGAGTTCTTAAAATCATCTATTAATTTATTGAAACTTTCGACTGTGAGATTTTCATAATACTCTTTGTTATTCACCTGTATCATTGGAGCGGTGCCGCAACTGCCGAGACATTCCACTTCTTCAATTGTAAACAATTTATCGGGAGTGGTTTCATTGTTTTTAATACCGAGTTTTTCAGATGCGAGTTTAAACAAATCATATCCGCCTCTGAGCATACATGAAACATTTGTGCAAATCTGCAGGTGATATTTACCTCTTGGCTGTTTGTTAAACATTGTGTAGAAAGTTACAACGCCGAGTATGTGTTCGTATGATACCTGAAGCAAATCGCCTACATAACGCATGGAATCTTCTGATATCCATCCTTCTTTTTCCTGAACCATCCAGAGAACAGGGAGCAGTGCAGCCTGTGAACTTGGATAGCGGGATTTTATGTCTTCGACTTTTTTAAGTTCTTCTTCGTTAAATAATGACATCTTAATAAAATTAAATTTACTTATCTGCTTCGCCCATAACAGGGTCCAGTCCTCCGATGATGACAACGGAATCAGAGATAAAAGAATCTTTCATCATTACAGGAAGTCCCTGAAGATTGCTAAACGATGGTGAGCGTATTTTCATTCTGAACGGATGCCCGCTTCCGTCGCTGATAATATAGAAACCAAGTTCGCCTTTTGATGATTCTATTGCGCCGTATGATTCACCAACAGGAGGATTCTGACCGAAATTAATCAGCATGAAATCGTGAATTAGCTCTTCCATCTTTGTGTATATCTTTTCTTTCTTCGGAAGAGTTTTCTTAGGAGCTATAGCATTTACCTGCCCACCGGGTAGATTATCGAGGCACTGCCTGATTATCTTTACGGATTCATACATTTCCTGAAACCTTACCCAGAAACGTGCAAGGCAATCGCTTTCGGTTGCTGTAATAACATCAAAGTCCATTTTGTCATAAACAAGGTACGGGTCATCTCTTCTTAAGTCGCGTTCTACACCCGCTGCTCTTAATAAAGGTCCGTTAATACCATAATTAATTAGATCCTCTTTTGACATATAACCGATGCCTTCGAGTCTTTTAACAAATATTTTGTTGCGTTCAATAATATCTCTCATCTCTTTAAGATATTCCGGAAACTCGTCAATAAACTTACGAGTTGCAGCAATTGCTTCATCAGATATATCATTTGCGACACCCCCGATACGTGTGTACGATGTTGTAAAACGAACTCCTACAAATATATCATAAATATCAAGAATCTTTTCACGTTCACGCATGCACCATAGAAACGGTGTTAAACCTCCTGTATCCATGACAGTTGTTCCATATGCTATGAGGTGAGACTGAATTCTGCCAAGCTCGGCACAGATTGTTCTGATGTATGTTCCGCGTGCTGGTACTTCGAGTTTCAGAAGTTTTTCTACAGCAAGTGTATAAGCAACATTGTTGTGAATAGGCTGCAGGTAATCAAGTCTGTCTGTATGAGGAATAAACTCATGGTAAGACATATTTTCTGCAAGTTTTTCATAACCTCTGTGCAGATATCCAAGGTCTGGAACAATTCGTTTAATAGTTTCTCCATCCAGAGAGATAAGAAGTCTCAGAACACCATGTGTTGCAGGGTGTTGTGGACCCATATTAAGAACCATTTCATTTTCGAGAACATCGTCAAATTCTATACTTAAATCCGAAGCCTCCAGAGCGCTAAGAATTTTAGACTTAGGAATTTCCGGATCGTTTTCTTTCAATCTTTGATATATAGAATGCGTCATATAATATTATTTCTTAGGTAAATAAAGTGAACCGGGAATGCCCATTAGTGGAAAGTCTTTTCGAAGCGGGTAGTACTCAAATTCTTCAGGCATATATATTCTTCTCAAATCAGGATGATCATTAAAAATAATTCCAATCATATCGTAAGCTTCGCGTTCGTACCAGTTTGTACTTTTCCATACTGAAGTTAATGAAGGAGTTTCAGGGTTCTTTGAATCAAGCAGGACTTTTAGAAACAGTCGGTCTTTGAATTTAAGCGAATAAAGGTTGTAAATAATCTCGAACCTGTTCTTTTTCTGAAACCTGTCAACACCGATTGCATCCCTGCACATTTCAAACGACAGTTCCGCATCGTTCATTAATAAACCAGCTATTTCGAGAACTTTGTCTGGAGTAGTAATAATTCCGGGAGTTCCATTGATATCATAGTACTCAACGTGGAAATCCTTTAACTTATCTTTAATTATATTAAGTCTATCCATTATAAAATTTTACTGAAAATAAAAATTCAGATAATCAATAAAAATAACAAAAAGCAGTGACTTAAAATTCATAAATTGTGTAAAATAAGCAGTTTTCTTTATTTGGTTACAGAATTTAAAGAAAATATGAATTTTGATCGACAAAGTTATGTTATAAAAGCAAAAATAATAATCAAAATAAATGAAAAGAACACTGTTAGCTTTAATTTTATTATCATTGATAGGTTGTGCAAATGCACAGAATCCAAACATTACACTGGTTGACGCTTATCAGAATCTGACTTTTAACAAAGCACTGCACCTAACTCATGCAGGAGACGGGACAAACAGGGTATTTGTAGTTACACAGGTAGGTCAAATTATAGTATTTCCAAATGACTCAAATGTTACAGCCGCACAAACAAATGTATTTCTTAATATATCGAATAAGTTATCCTCTACATCGGGTGAACAGGGTTTGCTTGGACTTGCATTCCATCCGAATTATTCGACAAACGGATATATTTACATAAATTATACTGCAGGTTCACCATTAAGGACAGTTATATCAAGGTTTCAGGTTCAGTCGAGTAACCCAAATAAAATTGACTCATTAAGCGAGTATAAGCTGCTTGAAATAAACCAGCCTTTTTCGAATCACAACGGCGGAACGGTTATGTTCGGGCAGGACGGTTATCTTTATATAGGTATGGGTGACGGCGGTAGTGCAGGAGACCCAAATGGTAATGGACAGAATCTTCAGGCATTACTTGGAAAGATGCTGAGGATTGACATAAATGACACAACAGCAACAAGGAGATATGTTATACCGCCGACAAATCCATTTTATAATAATCCAACAGCAGGAAAAGAAGAGATATATACATGGGGAATGAGGAATCCCTGGAAGTACAGCCAGGATCCTGTGACAGGGCTGATTTACTGCGCTGACGTTGGTCAGGGCAACTGGGAAGAAATTGATATTATTGAAAACGGAAAGAACTACGGATGGAAAGTTATGGAAGGATTTGTCTGCTACAGTCCTTCAACAGGATGCGACACATCGGGAAAGAAACTTCCAATAAAAGCATACAACCATAGCAGCGGCGATTGTTCAGTGACAGGCGGATATGTTTACAGAGGCGACAGAAGACCTGAATTAAGAGGTGCATATATTTATGGTGATTATTGTTCAGGAAAAATATGGATGCTTAGGTACAACAATGGTGTAGTAACTTCAGATTCGTTATTGACTCAGAAGTCGATTGCATTAACATCATTCGGAGTTGACCAGTACAATGAACTTTATGTAATTGCTTCTGCTGCATCGGGAAAAATATGGAGGTTTAACAAAAGTCCACTTGC
>JBHELA010000288.1:0-2573 GCA_041859005.1 Ignavibacteria bacterium | reverse complement strand
GAAGTGAGCTATTCCTGCCCTTACTTCCCTGAATACGTCAAAATTTTCATTCTTAAGTGTATTTATCATGTCGTTCTTAGCCATCATTTTTGCAATATCCATCTGCGGAGTAGTACCCGGAGGAGTATTAAACATATACTGTGAAACATAATTTATTACTCCCATTTTTCGGGCATTGTATGCAGCAAGAAATGACATCGTAATTGCAAGAGAATCGTGCGCATCTCGCAGACTCCACTGATGTGATTCATTCGCTTCTACGGGGATTCCTTTATCCGCATACCATTTCATAACTGATTGATTTTCTGCTATCGCTTCTTTTAATGACCTCTTCGACCTTCCGTCCATTACACTGTACCATGTAAGCGGTATCGCCGCCCATGCATTGTTAATCGTTTCAACGCTCATCTGAGCCCATTTAAGCAGATTATTAGTCCCGCTGTAACATCGAACTAAAGGATAATTACCACATCTTGTTGCGGCATAAATATCCGATAAATCCTGTGCTTTCCTTACAGGAACTCCACCGGCTCCGTCAAGAGATTTCTTCATATTTTCAGGATTAAAAAAGTGTTCCTGAGCATTCTGGTCAGTACCTATGGAAAGAATATCAAGAACACCTGATTCAGCTATTTTTTTCACTCCTTCAAGCGTCTCTTCCATCGTAGGCCTTCCGAAATGATGTCTCAGAAGAGGATAAGGAAATTTTTTACTTATCCTGTCAACAAGATTATCAGGAAAGATTTCTCTTATTTCTTTCTGTCCGTAACCTCTCAGGAATTCAACTATTTCCTGCATAGTTTCAGTACCGTTGAATACTTTTTCAAATAATCCTGATTCTTTCGCTTTTTCAGCAACGGGTGGAGTTCCGCCAAATATAAACCTGACATCGCTGAGATTATTTTTCTTTGCCTCATCTTTAAGTTTGCGGAAAAGCTCTTCACCGACTTCCGGAGTTAGCCTGAAGCTTACAGCTGCAATATCAGGTTTGTGTTTTATAATTTCCCTTATAAATAATTCTACATTTACCGCAGGTCCAAGTGATACTGTTTCGTATCCTTCCGGCTCTGCAAGTTTAAGAAAGTGGTGCAGTCCGCCCACGTGTACACAGTTCCCAAGCGCTCCTCCCAGAATTAATTGTTTTTTCATGTTGTATTCTCCTTCTATTAGTCTTGTCCTATTGCAAGCCTTCTAAGTTCTTTTAAAGTAAGATTTTCTAAATGTAACTTTTCTACAGTCCTCCCTTCCTTCATATAATCCTTGTTGTTCAGAATTGATGCAAGATTTATCACCGAATCTATTGTCGGAGTAGCAACTTTGAATTTCTTTCCAATAGATGATATTGGAACGAGGCTTGTTGGTACATCTTCATCAATGTATCTCATTTTTAGAGTAGTTGGTGCAATAATACCCCTGTATCCGGGATTTGCTCTTATTGCTTCAAGAAGGTTATCGCCGACTGCTCCGTAAGCGAGGTAAAGCCAGTCTCTTGTTGATATTGCCCTTATGCCAAGAGCTTCGGCTACTTTTATTCTTTCATTATCAACTTTCTCAAGCACTTTCACAACTGATGGTGATATTCCCTGTATATAAAACTGAAACTCGGAAATATCTTCTATCCATCCTGCATTCATAACGCAGAGCGTCGGATGGAACACAGCACCGATATTGTCAAAACTGGTTTTAAAAACATTATCGCCCGGAACAAACTGGGGATATGCTATTCGTAATTTATCTACCGCTTTAGGAATCTTATGCGCCCTTAAAGTAGCAACGGGTATGGAGTTTTTTATTCTGAATATTTTCACCTGCCCTGGACCTAATGCTCTTGAAGCGTAAATAAAAGTCTGAGCTTCGCCTATTATAGCATTTGCCTCACAGCCTTTTTCTTTCAAAACCTGGTTGAATTCAATAGCACCGAATGTCCTTCCGGGATTTAATATTACAATCTGACCGTTCTTCAGGTAAGGTGCACATTCTTCCGCCAGAAACCTGTGTGCAGTAGCTGGAACTACTGCCATTATCAATTCAACTCCTTCAATCGCTTTTTTAATATCATTTGTAACAAGATTAAGAAATCCTTCTCCTTCAACCTCACCTTCAAGAACAATCCTTCCGGTTGACTTAATACCCCAGAGCCTGTCTTCGCTTCTGCTGTATATATTAACACTGAATCCGTTTAGAGCTAAATGACCGGCCATAGCAAGCCCTCCGTGTCCGGCTCCCAGTACTGCAATTTTAAATTTTTGATCTTTCATAGTGTTAGGATATTAAGATTTAAAAATAGCTAACAAAGAATGGTAATAATATTATAATTAATATTTTAATTTTTGTCAAGCAGTTTCAGTGAAGTTTCATAATTTAAAATCTTCCTAATCTAATGCGGGAATATTATTTAGACGGTGAGTTTTTTGATTTGTTCTGAGATGTCTTCTTTTAGAATTGCTATTGAAAACCCTTTATATTATTTTTATTCTTTATTAGTTCAGCTGAATATCCGGAAGGGTGGGTGAGTGGCTGAAACCAACGGTTTGCTAAACCGTCGTACGGGTCAAACTGTACCGCGAGTTCGA
>JBHELA010000218.1:0-4545 GCA_041859005.1 Ignavibacteria bacterium | reverse complement strand
CTCGGGTGTTCCAAGAATCTCGTTGATTCAGAACATATTTCCGCACAGCTAAAAAATGGCAACGTGGAAATTGTAGAGGATGAGAACAAAGCAAACACCGTGATTATCAATACTTGCGGATTTATTCAGCCCGCAAAAGAAGAGTCAATTAATACTATCCTTGCCGCAGTCGAAAACAAACAGCAGGGCAAGCTTAAAAATGTTTACGTTGCAGGATGTCTTTCCGATAGGTATATGGAGGAGCTTAAAGTTGAAATTCCTGAAGTCGACAAATACTTCGGTGCTACAAGTAAACCGAAAACAATGTACGATATCCTCAATACCATGGGTATTGATTATAAAAAGAACCTCATCGGTGAACGCTCCCTTTCTACTAAACACTATGCATACTTGAAAATCAGCGACGGCTGCGATAATCCGTGCTCATTCTGCGCAATTCCTATTATGCGCGGCGGTCACGTTTCAAAACCATTGAAAGAAATTATTGACGAAGCTAAGAAGCTCTCTGATAAAGGCATAAAAGAACTGCTCGTTATCGGACAGGATACAACTTACTGGGGCATGGATATTAACCGCAAACGCGAAATTGCAAAAGTTCTCGAAGCCCTTTCTGAAATTGATGGTATCGAATGGATTCGCCTTATGTATGCCTATCCTTCCCGCTTTCCAGATGGACTGATAGATGTCATATCAAACAATGAAAAGGTATGTAAGTACATCGACATTCCCATTCAGCACATTTCCGATAATATGCTTAAGATAATGAGACGCGGTATTACTAAGAAACAGCAGATACATCTTCTTGAATCCTTAAGAAACAAAGTTGAGGATATCGCTATAAGAACAACACTCCTCGTCGGTCATCCGGGCGAAACGGAAGAAGATATAAAAGAGCTTTCTGACTTTGTAAAAGATTTTGAATTTGACAGGCTCGGCGTTTTTACGTATTCACACGAAGAAGGTACTCATGCGCATACATACAAAGATGAGTCCTCTCAGCGTGAAAAGAACAAGCGCCACAAGAAAATTCTCGACATCCAGAAAAAAGTCTCCGAAAAGAAAAACAGGAATATGCTCAACAGGGTCTGCAAAGTTATCATTGACAGAAAAGATTTTGATTACTACATCGGCAGAACTTATAAAGACGCCCCCGAAATTGACCAGGAAGTTTACATTAAATCGAATAGGAAATTGATAGAAGGTAACTTTTATGACGTTAAAATTTTCGACTATGAAGAGTTTGATTTGTTTGGAGAAATAATTCATAACTAAAATATTAGGATTATGAAAAACAGAATTTTATTGCTCGTTGTTATCGTTTACTGCCTGTCTGCTCTGCAGATTCAGGCACAGGGTAAAGAAAACCCGCTTCAGAATCTGAACGTGGGAAAGGAATATTTCTATCTCGACCCTCTCGTCTTTTATCCGCTTGATTCATCCATCGGTAGGCTCGATGTTTATATAGAAATTCCTCTTGAAAATCTTCAGTTCAAAAAAGTCGGCTCAAACGATAACTATGAGGCTTCTTTCGACTTTAGAATTATCATTAAAGATTTTCTTGATCAGCAGATTTTTACTCAGACCTACACTGAAAAACTTAACAGCACAAAAAACGAACAGAAAAATATTACAGAGCAGTCAGTATCAAATCTTAAAAACTATTTTTTGAAACCGGGTTTCTATAAAGTGAATTTTTCTCTTAAAGACAGAAATTCAGGAAATGAATACATCAAGGATTTTTCTGTTAATGTTAGAGATCCAAAAACAGACAGGATACTTGCCTCTGATATTATGCTCCTGTCTGATTATTCCATCGACTCAAAAGGCGAACAGGAAATAACTCCCCTTATAAGCGGTAATATTGGCACCATAGAAAACTTTTATATTTTTTCCGAAATTCAAAACAATACTGACGAAGATGTTACAAAAGTTTTCAGGCTTGTTTCAGTGGATGATAAAGATAAAGTGCTTTTCGACACCACGATTTCAGTCAACATTAGAAAAGGAAAGAATCCTGTTATAGTTAAGTTTAATACAGTTGATTATACAATCGGCAGCTATACGCTTAAAATTTTTGACGGCTCAAAAGAGCTTACTGAAACGAAATTTGTTTACAGATGGGGCGATGTTCCTATAACTATTAAAGACCTCGATGAAGCAGTGAGCCAGCTCCAGTATATTGCTACAACTAAAGAACTTGATCATATTAATGATGCGGCTAATAATGAAGAAAAGCTAAAGCGGTTTATAAAATTCTGGAAGAGTATAGACCCGTCTCCGAGAACTCCAAAGAATGAAATCATGATGGAGTACTATAACCGTATTAAAATTGCCAACGAAAGATATTCTCACTACGTTGACGGATGGAAAACTGATATGGGTATGGTTTTCATTATTTACGGTAATCCCAGTGTTATCGATAGACATCCGTTTGAAAGCGACTCCAAACCTTATGAAATCTGGACCTATTACGATATCAACAGGCAGTATATTTTTGTCGACCATACAGGATTTGGTGATTATCGTCTGACTACTCCAATCTGGGACGAAAGAACTAGGATTAGAATCTATAATTAAATTTATCTGATCCTTTCAAATTTTTGTTACACCACATTGTTCTTAATCAGTGTGCGCTCTTATGCACTGTTTCTGCTCTTAAGCCTAAAATCAAATCCGTGCCTATCCGTCTAATCCGTGAAAATCAGCGTTCAATTATTTCTCGTTTCTTAAGTCCTAAAAACAAAGCTCTTTATCAGTGGCAATCATAATCCATCGTCTCTTATCAGCCTGCCTGTCTACTGCCAGGTAGACCTGCAGCAGGCCAGACTATAGGCAGGTGTGCGTTCTTTATATCTGATACTGTACGTGAACAATGAAAACAAATCCGCGCCTATCCGCTTAATCTGTGTAAATCCGCGTTCTATTGTCTTTTCTTTAATCTATTACTTTACCCTCTTTCTATTGCCTATCCGCGTAATAGTGTTCTTCTATTAGTAATTCTTCCTTCGCTTGTTTAGGTATTTCAGCAATGCTGCATCAAAAGGGGTTTCTGTAGTTAGGAGTACGTAATCTATGTCGTTCTTTACGCATTCTGATTTGTATTTCTCCGTGAAATCTTTCATCATCTTTTCATATTCTTTTCTCACATCTGCAGGCTGCGAAAACAATTCTTCCTTCGTTTCTGAATCAATTAGTCTTACGGGTGCAGAATCTATAAATGACATTTCTATAGGGTCAAGCACATGAAATAGTATTACCTCATTCTTGTCATACCTGAAATGCCTCAGCGATTTCATCACCTCTTCCTGATTGTCGAACAGGTCACTTATAATAATTATAATTCCTCTCCTGTTTATCTTGTCGGCAATTATGTTCAGGCATTCCGCTGTTCCTGTCGCTTCAGTAGATTTTACGTTAGCAAGTTCTTTTAATATTAGTTTCAGGTTTGAATTTGTCGAGCGTGCCGGTATGAACTTTCTTATCTTTGTGTCATATACCGTTAGCGATACAGCATCTCTCTGTAACAGCATTAAATACGCAAGCGATGCTGCAACGTATGACCCGTATTCAAGCTTTGTTATACCCGTTTCTTCCTTTAATTTATTCTCCTTTGAAAACAACTTCTTCAAGGGAGTACTTTTTGAAACTTTTGAATATGAAAAGTCCATCGACTTGCTTATGTCAAGCAGTATATATGCTTTCAGGTTAGTCTCTTCTTCGTACTGTTTTATAAAATACTTATCTGTCCTTGCGTATACCTTCCAGTCTAGATGCTTCAGGTCATCCCCGGGCATGTATTGTCTGTGCTCTGCAAATTCAACGCTGAAGCCGTGATACGGAGATTTGTGTAGGCCTGTCATGAACCCTTCAACCACAAACTTTGCCTTCAGCTCAAGGTTTGAAAGTTTTGAAAGTGCGGATGGGTTTAAGTATTTTGTATATTCGTTGTTGTTTTTCACTTTTGTGCTGACATAACTTGAAATGGTTTTTCAATAATAATCTTTATAACAAAATATAGACTTTCTGATTTTCTGCTATTTAACAGATTAAATAATATTCTAGGCTCTCTTTGTCACAGATCCGCCGTCTTGTTGGGCGGACGCCCTCTGTACTTCGTGTCGCAGATCCGCCGCGGCGGACGGTAAAATCTCTTGTTCTTAGCAATAAAATAAATACACTCTGTGTTCTCAGTGACTCTTTTCTGTGTGCCTCGGTGGTAAAATCTCTTCTTTTATTGCGTAGTATAAATTAAAAATGCCGTTCCAAAATAAAATTCTGAAACGGCATTAATAAAATTCTTATTTATTTCTTTGCGTCATCTTTCTGTTCTTGCATCTGACGCTCTTCTATTGCTCTTGTTTTCGGTGGCTTGCTGTCCATGTTAGGATCTTGTTTCGTTTCCTTTTTTACTTCGGTTTTCGTTTCTGTCTTTGTCTCTTCTTTTCCTTCATTTTGAAGAATGAGTTCTTCAATTGATTTTCCTGTTTCAAGTACTTCAAGCATTCTTCTTGCTGACTCGCTCATCTTGTCGTTTTCGTCTGCATC
>JBHELA010000443.1:0-6578 GCA_041859005.1 Ignavibacteria bacterium | reverse complement strand
CAGCTCAAGCGCAGAGGCAAGACATTTCTTGGACTGTGTCCTTTTCATCCAGACAAGAATCCTTCGCTGAATGTATCGCAGGACAAACAGCTTTACCACTGCTTTTCGTGCAAGGCAGGCGGAAATGTAATTACATTCGTTCAGGAATATGAAAAGATTACTCCGATGGAAGCAGTTGAAAGACTCGCACAGAGGGTCGGTATAACACTCGGAAAATTTTCTGCGAGACCTGATATCTCGAATGAAATTACGAAGCTTTACGACATTAATCAGAGAGCCGCGAAATATTTTCACGACAACCTGATGAACGTCGGCGAGCAGGAAAAAGAAATGGTATGGGAATACCTCGACAAACGGGGACTTGACAGGAGCAGCATCACAAAATTCGGAATCGGTTATGCACGCGGCAACTGGCACGCACTTGAAAACTTCTTTATCGAGGAAGGAGTTTACACACACTCAGACCTTGAGCTTGCAGGACTTGTCATAAGGTCGGAGAAAGACTTTAAGTATCACGACAGATTCAGAGGAAGGCTGATATTTCCAATACTGAATGAAAGCGGCAAGGTCATAGGGTTCGGCGGCAGAGTACTGAAAAGCGATGATGATTCCGCAAAGTACATCAATTCACCCGAAACGAGAATTTATTACAAGAGCAAAACGCTTTACGGGCTTAACTTTGCGAAGGACAGCATACGCTCGAACGACTCGGTAATACTCGTTGAAGGATACATGGATGTAGTATCGCTATTTCAGTCTGAAATAATGAATGTTGTTGCATCGAGCGGAACGGCTCTGACCGAAGACCAGATAAGCCTGATTTCAAGATATACAAAGAACATATATTTGATTTACGATTCAGACCTTGCGGGAATCAAAGCGGCAAAAAGAGGAATGGAGCTTATACTCGAAAAAGGTCTGAACATAAAGGTCGTTTCTTTACCAGACGGTGAAGACCCCGATTCATTCGTTAAGACACACGGCAAAGCAGTTTTTATGAAGGAGCTGGAAAAGAGCAACACGATAGTTTCATTTATAAGTTCAATATACGAGCGCGAAGGAAAGCTTTCTTCGCCGGAAGAGAAGTCGGACTTCGTGAAAGAAATTATTCAGTACATTGTAAGAATGCCCGACAGGATAAAAGGCATGTTTTACATAAAAGAGATTGCAGAAAAATACAAGCTGTACGAGTCCGACATGAGAGACGAGTACAACAGGGCATCGCAGCAGTATAAAAAGGCGCAGTTCCCAAAATCATCGGTCGTACTTCCCGAAAGAAGAGCACACGGAAAGAAGGACAGCGAGAAGAAGCCGCCGCAAGCAGAAATAGAGCTTGTGAACATGTTTGTAAACGACGATTACAAAAATCCTTCATACAAAAAGGGTGTAAACTACATCGTTGACAACGTTTACATAGATTACATTTCAAACAAAACTATACTTAAGACAGTAGAAATGCTTCTCGACGAATGGCATAATGAAGAGAAGATTGATGTAGCAAGACTCTTATCCAAAATTGAAGATGAAGAAATAAAAGACCTGCTCATAAGCCAGACCACGCAGAAATATGAAATAACATCAACCGAGCATTTACCCGCCGACAGTATTTTATCAATCGTGGAAAGAACCCCGATAGATTACATGAAAATGGCAAAGGACATAATTGACATGCTGAAACTTCACAGTGTAAACAGAAAGATTAGGGAGTCCATCAAGAAATCAAGCAGCACTGAGGAGAACAGAGAAATCCTTGACGAAAAGAAAAAGGTAATCCGAAAGAAGATACAGATGCTGCCGCAAGAAGAAAGAAAACCCGATAAGCCTAAATAGCTGATATTACCGATCCCACTTACCAAAAAATAAAAGACGCTGAATTGCGGGATTTCTACCATAAAACACAAGACCAAGAAGAGACTAATTAGAGTGCAAGCTGAACCTAATTAGGACACAAGAAATTCTGAGACTGACTAAATTTTAATAAAAGATTGTTTTTACAAGACTTGAAATGTTGAAAGCATTTTTACCACCAAAACATTAAAAACACCAAAGAAAATTTAGAATAAACATTTCATGATATGCCTTCCTACTATTAATCACAACAAAAACGAGAATTGTGACACATATTTACTCAATTAGAAAAATTTTAAGAAATTTTAAGTAAATAAAAAACAATTGTTTATAAAGCATATTTACATAAAAAGAAAATTTTTCGTGTCCAAGTTTTGAAAAATGTTGTGATTAATAGTAGGAGGGCATACTTAAGAGCAGTTCATAGTTGATCGTTGTTAGTTGATAGCAAAAGAAAGAAAAGACATAGCGTAGAATGAATAAGGAAGAATTTTCGCAAAACTCTTAAATAAATAAAATTTTAGTAATGCATCCCTCTACTATATATCACAACAAAAGCGGAAATTGGGTCATGTGGAAATTATGGACAAAGAAACTTTAAGTGAAACAGAAAACAAGTCTTTATAGATGAAAATTCTCAAAAAAAGAAAATTTGTGTGTGTCACAATTTTGAAATGTGTTGTGATTAATAGTAGGAGGGGGTACTTGTAATTGTTAATTATCAAAGAGAATGACAATTACGAAGAAAAACGGAAGGTAAATTGAAATAGTATCTAAAAAATGAGTATTAAGGTAAAAAACTGAAAATTTATTTAGGATAAATGTCGATAATTTGAAATACACAGTGACATATAAGGGGGAATAGTTGACAGATTATAAATTAAAAAACAGACTTGAATAACAATGAAAAAATAGTAAATATTTTTAGATAGAATTATTAAATGCTTTTAAATAAACTTGGGGAATAAAGATAAGACATGAGCATTAAACTAGAAATGTACAATAAAATAGAAATGTACAATAAAATAGAATCTCTTGAGCAGCAAATTGAAATTCTTTTAATGTATTATAAATCAGAGAGGTGTGCAACATATTATATTGAAGAACTAGCAAGGAGATATGATGTAGATATATCAATAATTTTAAAGGAAATAAGAGCCGTTGAAAATATGTTGATTCCAGATAAAAGCAAATATGACGGAACATTGCCTCTCTCTTACCGAACCAATTTAAAACCTTTATTAGATTTATTAGTTAAGTATATTTCGCTTTATTTCCGCACTCATAAAATTGATAGCGCGGTTTGTTTAATTGAATTCGATAATGACGGTTCTTATGTTGATAATATTAACACAGTATTAACCGCTATTGAGAACAATACCCTTATTAAAATGGAATACGTGCCTGGTTTTCAAAAAGAAAGAGAGTGCGTAGTATTACCAACCGAAATAATTTTTAACAAATCTGAACTCGGATTTCTTGCTATCCTTAATAATGGTGTAGAAATTTATAATTTTAAGGACATTATTACTATTACAATAATTAAAAAATTTGATACAGTTGATTACATCAAACTTGTAGATGATTTTCTTTCGAAATATTTTTCTCCTTCTTCTATAATTAAGGCAAAAATAGTAACGAAGAATAAACATTATTTGGAAAAATTTAATATTTCAGAAATAATAACCTATAAAACAGATGATGAGGGACATAAATGGAATATTAGTAATTTTTCGTTATATGGATTTGCAAATTGGGTATTGGACGAATATTGGCCAATTAAGGTTATTGACTTTGACAAGATAACAAAATGTACAGATAATAATTCCAGTTCCGGATTCCTCCATTCGTTTCCATATTACAATTTATCTTATTGTATTAAACCGGTTAGATATAGCATATTGAATGCAACAAAAAGGGACTCATGTTCAGAAGAAATTAAGCACACAAAATTAATTTTAGAAACATCAACAAATAATTGTGTTGAGAATAGAGTGCATGAAAATAAAAATAGTTCTTCTGAGCAAGGATATACCAACAATATGAATTATAATCCCT
The DNA here is from genome assembly GCA_041859005.1 of Ignavibacteria bacterium. Lineage (GTDB taxonomy): Bacteria > Bacteroidota > Ignavibacteria > Tepidaquicellales > Tepidaquicellaceae > CAIKZJ01. The sequence goes on along the minus strand of JBHELA010000443.1, from coordinate 2,672 downwards.
TTTATCTTAGGAAATTAATATATAGAAGTAAAATGCCAAAAACATATGATTCAATAGAAATTGAAATACCTGTTATGGATATTTATGCCTATGCTGAACCAGAATTATCTTTAATAGAATAGATTCGTAACTGGAGAATGTCATTAAGGGAAGATTAAGAACATTAATAAAGATGATATGCTATTAAATATATTTGATGAACAGGCAGATAATTTTATTAATGAGGTTTTCGTTAATAACAGAGTGATAAATATATAACAGGATAAATTATCAAGAATACTGATTAACAGAAATAATAAATAACCATAATAATAAATTTAAAATATATCAGCATGAAAATATTTTATAGGAATACGATAATTATTCTTTTTATTTTCGTATTTATAATTTTTTACGGATGCAAGAAGGAGAATACATCAACGAATAAAGACTCAATCAATGTTGCGGAACAAAACAATTTAGATTCTTTGACTATTGATTCCAGATGGGCTTTGTATTATACGGACAAAGAACAAAACAGACATTATTATGACACAAAGACCATTGAACACAAAAGCGGGGGTCAATTTAATGAAAACTCATATATTATATGGACAATGGTTATTTATAACAAAGAACGAGTTTTTGATTATAATAATACTAAGAACGAATTTGCTTGGTGTAAGGGCAAAAAATATAGCAAAAAACTTTATTATTTGACACTAAATTGCAAAAATAAAGAAGTGCTCATAAATGAAAGTGAGGTTTACTTTGCAGAAGGTAATATGTTGGTTAGTAAACCTTATGATACTTATAAAATATCACCTGAATCGTCAGAAGAAAAATTATTCGAAGTGTTGTGCGGAGGGTTAAAGTGATATACCTATAAAGTGTTTTGAATCTTGATATTGTTATTCTATAGTGGTAATGGTTTGGGAATATATTTGATTAATTAATCAAAGAACCTGGCTAAGATTCCTTAGATAAGTATTGCAGGTAGTGCGATAATAATGAAAGGCAAAATGTGAGAAATGTAAGGGTGAGGGTAAGGTTGAAATTTAATTTAATCATTAGTCGTTAATTAAAACATATATTAAACCATAATTATGAAAAATGTATATTTAATTTTATTGTTGTCGCTTTTTGTTTTTTCTTGTGGGGAAAAAACAGAGGAATATGATTTATTAGCCAAAAAAACAGAGGAATATGATTATTTAGCTAAAAACTATGAGGAACGTTGCACTGCAAATATTCAGAATGAAAAGATTATAGATTCTTTAAAAAAATTAATCTCTAAGCTACCGCCAATTGATAACGTAAATACAAAACCGAAAACAAAACTGAGTAAGGATGAATTACTGCAAGATGAATTTTTCGATAATTTTGATTACGTTAATTATATTCAGATTCTTCCTTCAACATATTTTATTACTACATTAAAGAACGGAAAGTCTAAGAACTATATTTGTCAATGGTTAGAATCAGTAGATAGAACATCTTCAAAATTTATATATATCCCAACTAATAAAACTCTTTTTGATGTGTTTGAAAACTATAATCCAGATAAAGCAACAATTGCGGAGGATTAATATTAACTTATTTTATAATACAAATTTGCTTTGGGAATGTCTGGATTTGGGCTAAAGCCCGGTGTTGTGCTATTTCTTCATCCGTCACCTAAAGGTGACGGCAATTAATAGAGAGCAATTTGAGGTGACGGCAATTAATAGAGATAGCAATTTAAGGTGGCACCCATTGGAAAAGAAAGCGGATCTTATGATGGCATCGCAAGCAAGATGCTCGCGTTACCCTATGAGCATAGATAGGAACGGAGATACCATGACTGTGTCAGCCAGATATACAGGACAAATTTATTTTCAGGGTGATTCTAAGTTGGTTTTCGAATGATTTGCGATTGAGTTGGTATCTTCTTGCACTTGGCTGGACTCTTTTTGCACTTGGGTTGGTCTATTTTTGCACTTTGGGTGGACTCTCCCTGCACAATGGCTGGTCTCTTCGTGCACTTGAATTAGTGTTGCAATAGTACTGACAAAAAATTGGATTTAGGGGGTGTAAACTTTTTTGTAGATGATGTTTCCTATTATAGGAATTTTGATGTAAGAGCCCTGGTATGATTTTACAGCAAGGTATATTGAGTAGCCCATAAGACCAAAGGCAAAGATGAAAATTGCGGCGTAAAAAAGTACCACGAATAAAACAATCAGTATGGGAAATGCGGCCGGGTCGGATGTGGTATTAGCGGTCAGGATTCCGAGACCGAGACCGAAGAATATTGCAAACAATGCAAAGGCAACGATGAGAAGAACCAGTAATACAACGTATGCTATCTGAAAGAATATTGACTGGAGAGCGTGATAACGGATAAAGCGTGATTTATCTTTCTGGGTTGCCCAGAAGATTATTGGAAGTATAATCCCGCCGAAAAGGAGCGACAGATGCGAAAGCATTGCCATTAATCTTTCTTCGCTTGTGAGATTTTCCTGCTGCATGTACTGAACTGAAAAGACTATTCGCTTTTCTTTTCGGTTTTAACTTCAGTTTTAGAAGCTTCTGTGATATCTTTTTCTATATCGGTTGTAGCTTTTTTAAATTCCTTTACGCCTTTGCCGATTCCCTGCATAAGCTCAGGAATTTTCTTTGCTCCGAAGAGAACAAGAACCACTACGATTATA
>JBHELA010000406.1:0-3740 GCA_041859005.1 Ignavibacteria bacterium | reverse complement strand
CAGGATCCTAAACGGGTGTGGAAGATGAAACAAGAAAAGTTATCCCCTCATTACACGACAGATTTAAAAGAGATTATACAAATTATAGTGTAATTCTAAAAATAACACTTTAAATAAATTATATAATTAATTTTATTTACTAATTTTGAAAATCGTCATATTAATGGTTTATGAGTAATGAAAATAAAAATACATAGAGGGACCCATGAAATAGGAGGCACATGCGTTGAAATTACTGCAGATAATGGCAAAACATTACTTGTTGATTTCGGTTCACCTTTGAGTATGGAAAATCCAAATATTGGATATGCAAAAGATTTGAAAGCTGATGCTCTCTTAATATCTCATGCACATCAAGATCATTATGGGTTATTAGAATATTTAGACAAATATACTCATACCTATATTGGAGAAACTTCATTAGGTTTAATAAATATTGTTCGGGGCTTTTTGAATGAGAAAAAATATGAAAATAACATCACAACCTTCTCTCCCTGGAAAACATTTGAAATTGAAAATACATTTAAAATATTCCCTTACCTTGTCGATCATTCTTCACCAGAAGCATTTTCTTTTATTATAGAAGCCGATAATAAACGTGTGTTTTATAGTGGTGATTTTAGAGCTACAGGATATAAGAAAAAAGTTTTTTCAAATATGATTGAAAATCCTCCCAAAAATATTGATTTAATGTTTATTGAGGGAACGATGGCTAAAAGAGATAACCAGAAATTTAAAACAGAAGAACAAATTTTTGAAGGTATGTGTGAGGTTTTTAAACAACAGACAAACATCTCCTTTGTAATCAGTTCTGCTCAAAATATTGATAGATTTGTTTCAGTTTATAAAGCATGTAGAAAAGCAAATAAAACAGTAGTAGTTGATATCTATAATTCCCTAATTCTTGATTTGGTAAAAAAGAATTCTCCAAGTTTACCTGTAATAGAATGGGCAAACATAAAGGTTTTTAATCACCCATCTCAAAAACAAAAAATTACTGATGAGGAATTATTAAAAAGATTTGCCAAGGAAGATGTTGGGGATCAGGTGTTTCATAACCCATCTAATTTTGTCTATTTTGTACGATTACCCAATGAGAAATTGATAGAAGTATTGAAATGCAAAGGAGGAAAAATCAACGTTATTTATTCTCAATGGGAAGGATACTTAAAGGAAGAACATAAAATGTATTTTACTGATTATATAAATCAATTGAAGGAAAGTGATTTTGTAAATTTTCATTATATGCATACAAGTGGTCATGCTACCATTGAGGTTTTAATTAAATTGGCAAAGGTAATTAAACCTAGTAGACTTGTGCCAATTCACACAGAATATCCAGAACAAATGAAAACGTTTTTTCAGGATGCCCATTTAAATACGGTCGAGATTTGGGAAGATAATTATGAATATATAATCTAGTTGAAATATGAAATTCGATAATTCTGAAGTATTAAATAGAATAAAAGAAAACTTTCCTAATACTCTCGTAAAACGCAGTCTTGCATTACCGAGTCAAATTTCTTTTGTAATATCTGAAAAGATTATTAAACTATATCTTCCAGCCGATAGTGTTATTGGTAATATGCAGGATGATAAAAGTGCTTTTGAAGGCTGGTCAGTAATTGCAAAAAGGTGGTGTGGTATAAATTCTGTTCAAATGGAATGGGAAATACCTAATGACCTTAATAATGGACACTATCAACGTTTTCTTTTCCGTGTCAAAGAGTTTGCTGGTGCCTACGATTGGTTTAAGATTTCAGAATTGAACAAGGATTCACTGAGTGATTTAGTATTAAATCAAAATGCAAAATATTATTGTAATCCACCAAGTGGCAGTAGAACCAATGAGAATGAAGCACAAGGGAAAGAGTCAATATTAGAACGCAAGTTTGTTGATGAAGGTTCATTGTGTAATGCTTTGAAGCAAATGGTTGATGCGTCATTTATTGAACGTCAGTTACCCGTTGGCCTTTTTAAAGAAAAAGTTAGCAAAGAAACCTCCATATTTACAGGAGGAAAGAGTGCCATAGATTTATGGGGAATAAGTAAAGGAAACGATTTGCTGATTTTTGAACTTAAAGCAGCTAATAATAAAAAGGTGGGGGTTATAAGTGAATTGTTCTTTTACGTCTCTTTTATGAAGTATGTTCAATTAGGTGTCTTTCAATATGGACAGCCCATTGAAAGCTGTAAAAAAATTGTTGATACAAAACTAATTAGGGCCTTTTTCTTAACCCCCGACTTGCATCCTTTGATAGATGCAAGTGTTTTGGAAACATTAAATAATTCTTCAAATCAAAAAATTACATACGATAGTATTACTATCAAGGAAGATAATACATTAAGTCTTACTTTTCTAAAAGATGACCAAAAGATTGATAATGTTCTAGAAGTATTAACTGATTGTTCAACCCAGAAAATTATTGACGAGACTATTACTAACGAGGAAGGCAAAAGATTAACTCCTACTTTCTCAGAAATTGAATTAACGATTGATAAGTATTTGAAGATTAAAGAGATTGTTGATAGGATACTTGAATATACCGAATTAAGTCCTCATTGTTATGCTGTGATTCAAGGTTTATTACATGATGAAACAGCATCGATAAAGCAGGCACACGATAAAAAGCTTAAGAGTCAATTTCTTGAAATCATAATAGCTTATATTCAAGAATCACTTGAGGATGATTGTTTAAGCAAAGAAGAAATTTCTAATGTAGAGTTACTTAAACAACTATTCAGAATACAAGAAGGTGAATTTATTCGCATTAAACCTATTGCTGTTCAAGAGATCCTTTCAACTCAAATCCGCAAAATGTTTTTAGATAAAAAAGTGGATGGTCTTGAAGCAGTTCAAAAAGTTGAGTTACAAGGTTTGTTTGATCTGTCTTATGATCAATTTCTGAAAATATATAATGCTGAAGCAATTGTGTTAATAGTAGATGGAGTTGATCCACATGTCCTAGATACTTTTATTCAATTAGATTAATTTGTAAAATAGTTAGAATTATGGATGCTAGAAGAATATTTATTTTTTTTACGGGCCTAGTGGGTCTTATTGCTATAATCTTATTATTAATCTCAAAAGGATTTGAAATTGATAATGTTTATAATGCCGTAATTGAATTAGTCGGCGTAATACTTGCTATAGGGATATTTGATGCAATTTCAAAGCCGAAGTCCTTAAAAAATGCGGCAATGAATGCAGTTAAAACACTTGCTGAGAAATATCCAAGTATTATTAGTAATGAAAAGGGAGGTATTTATACGCTTAAACCTCAAGCTCCTTTATTTAAAATTGAACCCTTGTATAATGGAATTGTTGAATTGAATATTTCATATAAAATATTAAGTGCATTTAATTATTCTAAAATTCCAAAGGCCAACATTCCTGATGAAGAAAAAACATTAATATACGAAAGCTTATCGAAAGATATTAAAGAGGAAATTGAAAGCTATTTAAATGAAAATTATGGAAAAAAGTTGTTTTCAGGAACGATTTCTATTCAACAAAGCGGAAAAATTTGCTTAATTAAGATTAAATTTGTCACGGAGTTTTTTAAACCGAAAGAATATGAGGAATTACTCATAGACACTTGTAGCAAGTTAATGGATATTTTAAAACATTTGAATTAATGAGTTGATGGTGATGTGGCTTTGCTTCATTCCACTAACCATTATGGGGTAAGTTTATAAGAAATACAATTTATGAAGAAATTATTTGATAAAGTATCTGA
>JBHELA010000306.1:0-7431 GCA_041859005.1 Ignavibacteria bacterium | reverse complement strand
GACAGCTTCACAAAACGCTTTCAGGGCACCGATGTTACCTACGGCAAAGAAACTATATACTACTTCGGAATGCTCTTCGGTTTCGACATGTAAACATATAACATTATCTCGTAAACTATATTTTGCACACCCCTTTCTACTCTCGATTAGAGTTTAAAGGGGTGCTCTTTTTTATAAAATATAATTCTGTCATTCCAACACGTTTTTAGTTGGAATCCAGCAAATACAATTAAATGAAAAATATTATTCAAAGCACGAATTATTCCATTTATAACATTTAACGATTCAAACAATACAAGTCCTTTTCTTTCTCTCAGCACCGTAGGTGCTAAATATTTATAGCTATATAATTGAAAAATGAATAAGTCCCGTAGGGACGACATGTTTATAAAAATAATACGCAAACAACTGATATCCCGAATGGATTTAATGTGAATAACCGCAGGAGCAGCCTGGTGGAGTGGACAACATCTATAATGTTTGCGAAAGAAATCCCGGCCTGCCTGCAGCAGGCAGGGAAGACATCTATTGTATAGGTTTTATATCGATAACAATATTATTAGGAAAATTAATATTATATAATTCCTCTTCAACAAAGTAACTTAATTTATTAGGAAATTTAACAATCAAAGTTTCTTCATTTATTCGTAACTTTGAAATGACTAATTGAAGAAATTTAATTTCATTAGAATTGACTTTGTTATCTGAATCAATCGTTCTAATTAATACCTCAATAAGTGTTAATTCTTGCTTTTTATTTAATTCAATAGTTTTTAGATCTTCTAAATAATCATTAATTGCTTTAATCCCTTTATCTTTGATAATTGACAATTGAGTATCCAACGCTTTTTCGTAATCAAAGCCCATAAAATATATTTCGTTTTCTGCTATAAGTTTAATTTCTTTTATTTCAACATAATCAATAATACCATCACAAGCAATAATTGTAATAGCAGATCTGAAAAGAAAATCTTGGAAATCCTGTGTTTTCATAATCCAAATCCTATCTTTGTATTTATTGAGTTTTTAATATTTGGAGGCAATAAATTCATCAAATCAAAATCAATTTCCTTAAGTCTCTCCCAATTATTTGATTCAACAGCAAAATTTCCTGCATCTATAAGACTTTTAGCTTTTGCTCGATCATTCATTTTGTTTTGTTCTGATTTCAACCATTCAAAGACATTACGAATAAAATCAGGAGTTCTCCAATTAATTTCAATTATTATGCCAAATAGTTCATCAGCTTTTTCTTTTATTTTAATTGGACTATTTGTTGACAAAAACGCAGATTCATGTGTAATAATGTCTTCATAGGATTTTCTTTCGTGATTATTACCATATTCGTTTAATAAATTCTCACATTCATTTTTGATTTTATAATAATTTTCTTTAGATATTTCTACTCTTTTGTGTTTTGTAGCTACGTCAATTTCTTGAGCTACTTTACGTTTTCTATCTTCTAACTGATATTTTTTGTCTGTAACATCATCTAGAGTAAGATTTTCTGTCTCATATACTATTTCGTCCATTTCTTTTTTTAATTTCGATAATAGCCCTGCTGTTTCGTAATCCTCTTTTTCGGTTGATTGCTCTATTTCTAATTCCAATTTTTCGAATAGCTCGAAAGACTGTTCTTTCAGTAAATCGATATTTGTTTCTCGTGTTTTAGGATTAAAAACATTTTTAAATTCTTGATCCGACATATTGAGATAAGCAGATACGGTAAGATCTCTGCTTTCTGTCATAAATATTACTATTTCAATATCAGATCCTTTTGAAATATCTCTAGACAATTGTTTCCCGGTAATTTCAATTACACCAATTGGTTTATTGGCTTCTGGTAATGAAGATTGTGGACCTTCATATACATTTATCCAAATTCTGTCATTTTCATTACCTTTTTTGATACTCTTATTTATTGGAAAAGTGAGGGTACGTTTTACAGGTAAAATTGAATTTCTTTCAAATATTAATGTTAACTTTGTGGAACCAGGATTGTCTAAATCATCAACTTCCAAGCAAATGTCATTTGGTAATGGTTGTCCACTTATTTCGAATCCACTATTAATACCTATAGGTTCTATATCAGTCTCAATTACGTTGTTGTGCTTATCATAAACTGTAAGTTCAAAATAATTAAACGTATTTTCCACTAATGGAAGATCTTCAGTAATTCTATGGGTTAGTGGTTTTATCCCGGTATCAAATCCACCATCTTTTCTCACAATTTTAAAAAATAACCCATCTACGTTCCCTGTAATTTTAGCGGCAAATAACTCTTCCTTTTCTTTAGATGCTTTTTTGAAAGAAGTTTTTAATGATAATTTAAAACTTTTTATTCCTTTATCTGAACTATCAATTTCCTTTGGTTTAGTAGCAGCATAGTAAGCTGCACCAATTGCTACAGCAGTTGTAGGATCAATTTCGCAATTAATTGGAACTTGTAATATTTCTTCAACTCTATGTCTAATATATGGAATATATGTAGAACCTCCAACCATTAAATTGAAATTAATATCTCTCGCTGTTAAGGAATTTCTGGTTAGAATTGTTTTTATCATTTCAATTGTATCATCAATATATGGTTTAATTATTTCGTTAAATTCAGTACGGCTTATTACAATTTCTGTATCAATATCATTATCATCATCATCTTTGAACCCATCTATTTGAATTTCAGCAGATGTGACAGCAGATAATCTAATTTTTGCTTCTTCAGCTGACCTTAAAAGGGAATAGTATTTAACATTATACTTCCCTGATGCACTCTTTAAATCATCGTCAAGATTTTGAAATGAATAATTATCGCATAATTTTGGAATTATAAGTTTTTCAACTATCAAACGGTCAAAATCCATTCCTCCTAAAAAATTATCTCCTTCGTGATCTATAACTTTCATTTCGCCATCCTTAATCCGTATTAATGCAACATCGAAAGTACCTCCACCCAAATCATATACAAGCCATTGACCCTCTTTTAAGTCATCAATTTTTTTCATATTAGCATATGCCAAACTGGCTGCAATAGGTTCTTGCAAAATTATCACTTGTTTAAATCCTGCTTGGTAACCTGCTTCTTTAGTCGCATTAGACTGTATCATGTCAAATGAAGCAGGAATTGTTATTACAACAGAATCTAAAATATCACTGGTATTTACAAAGGTTTTAAGCTCTTTTAATATTTGAGCAGAGAGTTCAATGGGTGTTTTAGTAACATTCAATGATTTTATTTTGATACTTTCTGAAGTTCCCATTTTTCTTTTAAAAGAACTAGCAACACTTTTAGGATCCTTTTCAAGATATACTTTAGCTTGTGAACCAACGACGATCTTGTCTTTTCTGAAATAAATGACCGACGGAAGCGTTGCCCGGCCATAATCTAATGGATTGTTGAATAATAATACTTCGCCCTTTCTAAATCTCGCGATTGCAGAATTTGTAGTTCCTAAGTCAATTCCAAAATTAATTGTATTTTCCATATGCTTATTATTAAATTATAATTTTTGATTTTACAACAACAACTGCTTTTTGGACTATAATTTTGATGGGTTTATCACCGTTTATCATATTACAATAAATTATAGGTTTAATTACCTCAACGATTATTAAATTATCAACACTTATGCCTGCAATACTAGCTTCGCAATCTGTACGTGTTTCATTGTATCGTTCGCCTATGGGATTATGAAAACTAAAACCAATTAATTTCTTTGAGTTATCTTTAAAAAGATCTTCTTCTAGTATCATCTTAATTTTATTAATATTACGATATATTGAATTTTCTTCTTTTATAGAAGTGGCTTTTTTCTCTATTTCAAATAATTGATTTATAAAATCAAGAATTATATTTGGAATTTTAACCTCAATTCTTTGAGCTTGGTTGTTTAACATGAAATTATGGATTTGGTTGTTCAAATGACCATCCTTGTTTTAGTATCTCGGGAGTTAATGGATGGTCTAATAATCTCGATTTAGAACAGTCTTTAACTGATTTTGCGGCTAAATAAATAAATTTAATAATATATCCTAAACCAGTTCCAATAACAGCCCCTAAAAATGCATAAAAAAATCCCTCTTTTGAATTCATCGTTGATCCCACAATAAACCCAAAAATAGCAAATGAAATTATGAAAAAGTAAGTAATATTTTTTGCTATCTCATGTGTTTTTTTGCAATTATTACATCTAGGAAAAGTTATTTCACTTTGTGAATACTGCACAGTCCGCTGAATAAATCCCCCTCTGGAAATTTCTTTGTAAAATTTTGTTATAAGACCTGATTCATTATCAGTTGGATTATTACCACAAAAATAACAAGTTATAATTCCAATATATTTCCTCTCTAATTCCATTATATCATTTTTATCTTTCTGTAAAAGTTGATTAACTTCTTTTGAAACTGTAATTTTAAGCGCATAATTAATAAAATTAATCGCTGTTTTAATATCATTTTGTTTATTACAACTCTTTATAGCCATATTTCTCAAACTAATTGCTATTTGGTTCCTAATTTCATTAGCAAAAGAAGAAAGATTATTTAATTCATTAATTGATATTAAAACACTAATATTACTAAAAGCTTCTTTTGAATTTAACTGTCTTTCCTCAATTTGTTCATTTTGCTCTTTTAACGAAACAAGTAAGCTAGCCCATTTTTTTAGTATAGGTTCGTTCTTTTCATATTCTTTTTCTTGTGCATGTTTATTTCTAATTATTTCATAATTTTTTAGAAAGACTGGCTTGTTAACTGATTCAATGTTAAGTTCCAGTACTAGTTTCAATAGTTTCATCGGCACTTCTGTCAATCCATAATTATTCCAAATAGAGATTTGCAGATTATTTATGGTAAGAGCAATTAAATTAATTTGACTTAAATAATAAGGAGGTAATTGATTAAGTAAGTCACTAGGGAATAACTTTCTAATTCTAAAAAAGAGTTCTTCAAAGTACTTGTCTTTATAAATATTATCGTTGTCGTTAATGTTTTCTATTATGTCTTGAACTTGTTCTATTCTTTGTGATATTTCATTAGCAAGGATTTTTAATCCTTTATGGGTATCTTCTTTATTAATTAATAAACGAGTTAACAAAACTCTTGACATCAAGTCCGAATCCTCATTTTTATATGCTTTCAATATACTTTTGCCAAAATTATACGAGAAAAATGGACTAACAAAATTAATAAATTTCTCATCTTTGTAAATACTTTCATATTTAAAATGGTAAAAAATATTTTCATCTTGGTTAACTAAATAATCATTAAGTAATTTACTAATGCAAAGATGGTAATAAAAATCAATTAATTGGGGGTTTTCTAAATTTTCTATTGCTTTTTCGCAATCTGTTTTTGTTAGTATTATTCCCTTATAATTAAGATTGCCGTTATCTGAAAGTTCAATATCCGCATAAAGTCTTTTTTTGGCTCTTTTTATTTTCTCAAAAGATAGACTATGCGGATTTTCATTTTGCAGTTCCAATATTTCAATGGGATTAATGAAATTCATTTATGATATTTATTATTTGAATTTTATATTAGAATGTTTTAATAGTGTATATGTTCTGCGGAAATATAAACCCCATATCCAGATGTTCCAACAAATAAATTTCCATTTATTTCAATTAATCGTGTGGTCATAAATGTATGAGGCAACTTGATCGTATCCATTAGGTTTCTATAATAGATACAAATACTATCCAAAATATTACAATCAAGATTTTCCTATAAATATTAATGATTTTTTTCAATTATTTTATATGCAATATAATGAGTTAGATTTTCAGGTTTAAAAACAGAAAACTAAAAGAAAAAAGGACGCAACTCACATCACATCTTACTTAGAGGTACTGGTTCACCTACCATGAAAGACATAATAAAGTGCGTCCTATATCAGGACGCAACTTTATGCCAATTCAACACGGTTTAAAAATTACCAGTTTTCTAAGTAGAATTTTGCTAAAAGCTACGTTAAAATCTTATTTATAAAGAACGTTTAAAAATCGTATCGATTTTTATCAATCAATATTCCAACATAATATCGAAAGTATCTCTTTAACGCACAAAAGGTCATATCTAAAAACGAAATAACCAACCGTGTTTTAAATCATGACCCTGTAACTATTTTCTCATATTAAGTTTTTACAACTTTATAAAAACTTGCCCTATTTTAACTTATAAATAATTATTATTTATTACAAGTTATTTTTTATTGGAGTTTAGCAGAAATTATTGCTGTGCGTTATTTTTAAAAACCCAGCTTTAATAAAAAATCCATCTTTTATTTTATATGCGTATATCTGATTTTTTAATTGAAGAATTAGAGTCAATTCTTTGTTCTTAATCCTCAATCAGTGATTATCATATTCTTTCAACTTAATTCTGTGTGCAAATATTAATAGTTTTTAATTCCATTTATTCCCCACCGAAGAGTAGTTTATCCCGATTTATCGAGACCGTTCTGTAGGGAAGATTGGGCAGACGGTTAAAAAATTCTGCTTTACAAATAAATGATTTCTTTTTGTGGATTGGTGATTTGGTGGTAAATAGTTTTGTTCTTCTCAGCGCTCGAGTCGCAGATCCGCCTTCTCTTTTGGCGAACGTCCCCTACGGTTAAATAATTCCAATATCCCAAAATACCATGTTTCAATTCTCCCCTATTTTCAATATTTTACACCATGATATTCGAACTCGCAGCATTCGACTTTGCAGCAGCTCAAAAAGCTATCTCAGCAAATGTAAACAGGATTGAGCTATGCGAAGATTATAATTCAGGTGGTGTCACTCCAGGCATTCCCCTTTTGCAAAAGATACTAAAACTCGGCAGCATCGATATATTCGTCATGATAAGATGCCGCCCGGGAAATTTCGTTTATACCAAAGACGAGATGAACACCATGCTTTCTCAAATCAATGAATTAAAATCTTTAAACATTCAGGGTTTCGTTTTCGGTGCATTAACTCCCGAAAGCAATGTTGACCTTGATTCATGCCTCTCTGTCATAAAAGTTGCTCATCCCCTCCCAGTTACTTTTCACAGAGCTTTCGACCTCTGTTCCAGCTTACATAAATCAGCCGAAGAAATCATAAATTGCGGCTTCAAACGTATTCTGACATCCGGAGGCAAACCCAACGCTTTCGAAGGCAGGTCCATCATAAAAGACCTAATCTCAAAATATGGCAGCAAAATCATCTTCATCCCTGGCGGCGGTATCCGAAACCATAACCTAAAAGAAATTGTTGATACCACAGGAGCAACCGAATACCATTCCTCAGCAATCTTAAATCATTGATATATTTTTCACAATCCAGTAAATAGTATAATTCAAAATTCATATTTACCTTTCCTGCCTCAATGATATAAAATGTTTTGATTTTATTATTATTGGTTAATTCTATAAATTACTTATTTTTCTCTGATTCATTCGTAATATG
>JBHELA010000200.1:0-2500 GCA_041859005.1 Ignavibacteria bacterium | reverse complement strand
TCCTGTTTCATCGAATAGTTTATCTTCATCAAATTCTTTGTCTATCAGCACAATATCATTCACACTTATCCGCAAATGCCTGCCCGTTTTCGTTATTGTGTATTTATATTCCTCCCCTATCGTTAATACCATTGTATCGCCTGTATCACTGAAACCCTGTTCTACCTCATCCCATGCAGTTCCAAGCTCGTATCCGTTCGGTTTTAGCAAGAAGTAATTTGTTTTCTTCTTGCCGTCATCCGTAGGATTGTAATTAAAAAATATCCAGAACACTTCCCACGCATTAGGCTGAGTGTTTTCCCTTAACTGATATTTTGTTACTGCATCTATCTCTAGCGTAAAATCCTTTGCCCTCTCAATTGTTGTTATAAGTGCCGCATGTGTTTCATATTCTTCAGTAGATGTTTTTGGTTTCAGGATTACTTGTTCTTCATCAAAGGTAATCTCTCCGTAACCGTCGTAGTTAACCGCCCAGTTGCTTTCATCTGCTTTAAGTATCATATTGTTAATATAATTATTTTAATAATAGCATTCTCTTTGTTTCAGAAAATGTTTGCTTCGAGCTTTCGCCATATAGTACAATTTTGTAAAAGTAAACTCCTGTTGAAAATTCAGCTCCATCAAAGTCTGCCATGAACTTTCCCGTTCCCCAACGTCCGTTAACGAGTTCTTTCACTTCTTTTCCCTGAACGTCATACACTTTCAGAGTTACATGCGACGGCTCTTTCAGCTCATACGGAATGTTTGTACTCGGATTAAACGGGTTCGGATAGTTTTGCCCGAGCGAAAATTTTTCGGGTACGATGTTCGGCACAAGTTTTATTCCCGTGAAGAAGGTGGTATCATTACCGCCGGTAGTTGTGTGAAATAATATATTATCTGTGCCATATAACGTAAACACCCATCCGAATTTAAAATTTTCAAATTGTATGTTATTATAAGAGTATACTGGATAGGATGTATCGGGAATTTGATATCCCCAGTTGATTCCTCCGTCTGTAGTTTTATAAACTGGGGCTCGTTTATACTTTCTTGCACCAACCATCCTGACAGTATTTTTATTAACTATATCAACTTTAGAATCTATATATGAACTACTAATATTGGGTAATTGCTGATTAATCCAGTTTAATCCGCCGTTAGTAGTTTTTTGCACACCTATATGTGCTTTCCAACCAATTAAAGAGTCAACAAACTCCATTCCCGAAAAAAACTCACCAGAAACAAAGTCCCAGTTAAATCCGCCGTTAGTTGTTCTTCGCATATAATTTGAACCATTTTGTGTAAATCCTAAATTCTTATCATACATATATATCTTATCAGGATTGCCATTTGGACTGTTATTCCATATATACTGCCAGCTTATACCGCCGTTAGTGGAGCGATAGACGCCACCTCCTAAGCCTCTACTGGTAACAACTAAAATTGAATCTTTATTTATAACAGACATATCCTCTGCTCCAAAAGGTACATTAAAATAATCAAACCATGTTTGACCTTTATCCGTAGTCTTGAAAAAATTATAGAAATTATTAGAAACATATCCGGTATTATTGTCTGCAAACTGTATTCTTGTAAATCTAATGTTTGTTCCGGAGTTGTGTGTGTAATTAATTACCCAGTTATCTCCGCCATTGGTTGTTTTCAGTATGTAGCAATAAATACTTGTTCCTGGATTTGTCACCGCAAACCCCGTCAAGCTATCAAGAAAGGTAATATCCTGAATAGTGCTTCCGTTCAGATTCGGAAACCATTGCTGATACCAGCCGGACGTGTTTCTGTCCTGAAATCCGGCGGACGCAAAATACAGTATAAATACGAAAAGAATCAGGACATCAAGAACTCGGGAAAAGATTTTTTGAGTTTTCATACTTTAAATATATTTATTTCAAATACATCATCTTCTTCGTTTCCGAGAAATCAGAAGCTTCCATCTTGTAATAATAGACTCCGCTGCTAAGTCCGTCTGCAGTAAAATTAACTTCGTATGTACCTGCATTTAAATTTTCATTCATTAATGTCTGTACCAGCCTGCCTTTTATATCATATACTCTAATACTTACATTTCCTTTTTTCGGAACCAAAAAGTTTATTGTCGTTGAAGGGTTAAACGGATTCGGAAAATTCTGACCGAGCACATAATCTTTCGGCACACCCGTTCCCGTTTGTCCCAGAAATGTCAGTCCCCCGTTTGTTGTCTTCAGTATCTTACCTGACCAGCTTGCAACATATCCCGTGTTCACCGAAGGAAAGTGTATTTCATATAGATTCTCCGTCAATGGTGTATTCTGAAATCCCCAGTTTACTCCGCCGTTTGTTGTCTTTACTACCTTTCCGCCCGATGTACAGCCGTATCCTGTGCTGGCATTAACGAAAGACAATCCCCATATCGCATTGCTCGATGAATTAAAAACTTCAGTGTATGTTTCTCCGCCGTCTGTAGTCCTGACTATTCTCGAAGCGTTTGTACCGTAAACACCCGTATTGGCATCCGAGAAAT
>JBHELA010000435.1:0-2727 GCA_041859005.1 Ignavibacteria bacterium | reverse complement strand
ACCTTCGCCGGGATTCGCAAAAACTACGCCATACCTTCCTTGCGCCGGGACACATTTTCGGTCCGCCTACCGGCGGATACCTGGATTCGAATCGGCGCTATCGTCAGGTAACGCTTACTACCACAACCGCCGGGCCGTTACCGGCAAGCGGAGTAAGACTCAGAAATTACTACCTTTATTAACAATTAATTAGATATATTATGTTCAAACCAGAAGACAAAGACAGATTCTTCAATGCTATCGAATCATTGAAAAAGTATAGAAGAGCCGACCTCCTTGACGAGAGAGGAAGAAATCTTCTAGAAAAACTGTACACGGACTTATTACCTAATGACCATATTCTAAACAAGAGCATAAAGGAAAATACAACATTTCTTATAGGTAGAAAGGGTACGGGAAAATCGACAATCTTTCTTAGAATAGAACAAGAATTAAGAAAAAAAGATAATTATTTGCCCTGCTATTTAGATGTTAAAACTATTTACGAGTCAGCTCAAACTGATTATATAAACATAGATTATATCTCAGAATATTTACCAGAAAAGACTTTTCGTAAATACCTAATAGAAAGGAGTTTTCTTCAAATGGTTCTGAGAAGAATAGCGGAAGAATTAAATATTCGTTTTGATACTTGGTTTGAAAAACTAAAAACTGCATTAGGAGTAAAAACAGCAGAAGAAATAAAACAAAAAATACAAGGACTTAAAAAACAAATAGAAGATAATGAGATTCTTAAAGAAATTGAGATCCCAGTAATCAAGACAATCTCAACAAAAAAGAAAACTTTTGATGAAAATAAATTTGGTAGTGAAAATAAAAAAAGTGGATCTATTGCTTTTGGAATAAAAGCTACTGGACCTAGTGCAAAAGTAAAGATTGGCAAAGATTCTACCGATAGTGACAATTCGACATCATCTGCTGAACTCGAAGAAAACTTTTCATCAGCATTTCTTCAGATTTTTCAAATTAAATCATATATCGAGGAATTAAAGGAAATTCTTAAAACAATAAAGATCAGACATATTGTTATTTTACTTGATGATTTTTCTGAAATTGATGATTTTGCAATTAAAACATTTGTTGATGTAATTCTCGCACCACTGAATAATTGGTCAGATGAATTCATTAAATTTAAAGTTGCTGCTTATCCCAACAGAATTTATTATGGAAAAATCGATCTTGGCAAAATTGATACTATTAATCTTGATTTCTATAACCTTTATTCAGAATTTGATAGAAACAAAATGGAAGAGGGGGCTATTGATTTTACCAGAAGACTAATTGAAAGAAGAGTCAATCATTATGTAGGAAAAGATCCTTCATTCTTTTTTGATACCACACGTCTCACTATGTCAGAATATTATGAAGTACTTTTTCAAACTTCCATGAACGTACCTCGAATAATTGGATATATTCTTTCCTATTGTTACCAGAGTAAGACTATCTATGATAAATTAATAAATAAGCAAGACATAGAATCTGCAGCTAAAAGGTACTACGATGACAAAATCGAACCATTTTTTCATAAAACAACATTTTCATTATTATCCATCGATGAGAAAATAAATAATTTACAACTTCGGGATTTACTTAATCGATTTGTTGAAAAAATGGTGGAGACAAAGAAGAAAATTTCAACTGGAGAGTACTCAGGGGCAGCTTATTCACCATCGTATCCTTACACTAGTCACTTTCATTTTACTACCTCCCTTGAGAATTTTCTTAAGACTCTTGAACTTAACTTTTTTATAACTAAGTATGCAGAACTTAGTGACAAAGACGGTCAGATTTCATCTGTTTTCTGCTTAAATTATGGATTATGTCAAAAGAATAATCTGCTTTGGGGTAGAACAAAACATAGAAAGTATTTTATCGAAAGGCCCTTTAATTTCTTTCAGCTAATTAGAGATTTCTTAGCTACTAGTAAGAGTATTCATTGTTCAAATGAAGATTGTAATCAAGTATTTAATCAAGACCAACTCAGTTTATTAGAGTTCGCAAATTTTCGCTGTAATAAATGTGGTGGAAAAGTAATTATTGAAGCAATATCAGAGGATATAAAGAATAAACTAACAAAGATTGAACATGAGAATTTATTGAGCACTTCAGAAGTAGAGATTGTCCTTGAATTATCAAAACAAGATGAGGCTTTAACAGCAAAAGAAATTAGCGAAGAACTCGATATCTCAAAGTACTCAATAGCTCAACGAAGCAGAAAACTTGACTTACAAAAAGGACTTTTAAAAAGGAATCGAGGATCTGGCTCTTATACATATGAATTAACAGATAAAGCCAAGTCAATTTACAGAGAATAAAAAATGCCAGCCGGTAACACGGACGGTATGTTTAATAGGCTTGTCACGGTTTTTGCTTAGCTCCTACTCTCAAGACAAATTAGTAATGGTTCTTGCGCCCGGACACGCTCATCTGCTCACAATTTAAATCTTTTATACCTTGACAGTTTTCTGGCTTCAATCAGCTTTGTACCGCGACACTGCGCCAGTGCTCCCAACCAGCTTTGTAACCGGTGATAAGTTCGCGGCTCCGATTAAATTTGTACCGCGACCGCGCCAGCACGCAATAAAATTTGTACCATGACGGCAAAAACACGCGCCAAACCCTCCTTGCACCGTGACAGTTTTGTGGCCCCGCTGGCGCGGGGTACCAGGACTCTGCCCGGTGCTGTCGTCGGGTTACGCCTACTAAAACATACCGCCGGGCCGTTAG
>JBHELA010000401.1:0-7550 GCA_041859005.1 Ignavibacteria bacterium | reverse complement strand
AAGTCAGAATTCAGAAGTCACTTTGAAAATATTTGACATTACAGGGAAAGAGGTTGCGACGCTCGTGAATGAAAGGTTGCAGGCAGGTACGTATGAAACAACGTTTGACGGGAGCGGACTAAACAGCGGCGTGTATTTTTATAAATTAACGACTGATGGTTTTTCAGAAACAAAGAGAATGTTATTAATCAAATAAAACTAAGAAATCCTCCGCGTGAAAGTCGTGGGGGATTATAAAAACAGAAATTATTGAGGGATGAAAAAATTATTAGTTATATTTCTGATGTTGATTTGCAATGTCGCAGATTCACAGACGGGTTGGTTCCAGCAAAACAGCGGGACATCGCATGGTCTCGAAAGTGTTTTTTTCCTAAATGACCAGACAGGTTTTGCGTGTGGTGGTTTTAGGATTTATAAAACAACTAACGGTGGAACTAGCTGGACAGAAAGAATTTTGTCCGACACAACAACTCTTACATCTTTACGGTTTTTAAATAACTTGACAGGTTACGCTTGCGGCGGAAGACCTATAAATAATTATATCTCTTATCAGCATCTTTTTAAAACAACGAATGCAGGAGAGACATGGATAAAGATAGTGCAGTCAAGCGGTACTATGACAACAGAATATTTTTACGATGTCTTTCCTATCGATAATTTTCTTTTCCTAACGCGGGGAGGCAGTGGTGCAATGGGCAGCACGTCAGGTATGTTATGGGTTTCGACAAATGGTGGAGTAAATTTTAATTTCTTCAATGGTATTTACGGAGAGTCTATATATAAAACATATTTTATAAACACTCTGACAGGATGGGTTACTACTTTGTATGGAACAGATGTACCCTACTCTAAGAGACGAATATTAAAAACTACTAACAGCGGACAGAACTGGGCTATGCAATTCAGAGATTCTTCTACAAACTCATTCTCAAGTTCTAATTTTGAAATTCAATTCGTAAATCAAAACACAGGATTTGGTTTGTATTATAAAGATACTTATTCAAATGATAATGCAACATTCTTAAAATCCACAAACGGAGGTACAAACTGGGATTCAACTACTTTGCCTTATAATAAATCAAAAGCATTGTACTTTGCAGATGGGAATATGGGGTGGATAGCAGGAGGATGGTATCCTGACTCAATAATGATTTTAAGAACAACAAATGGAGGTAATGAATGGCAAATTCAGAAGAAAGGTGTAAATAGTATAACAGCAATGTACTTTGTAAATAACCTTACAGGCTGGGCAGTTGGTTATAACGGAGTAATACTGAAAACAGTAACTGGTGGATTGACAGGTGTTCAGAATATTTCATCAGAAGTGCCTTCGGCATTTTCATTATCGCAAAACTATCCGAACCCGTTTAATCCGGTGACAAAGATAAGATTTGATATACAGAAGCCAGAATTCAGAAGTCAGAATTCAGAAGTCACTTTGAATATATTTGACATTACAGGGAAAGAGGTTGCGACGCTCGTGAATGAAAGGTTGCAGGCAGGTACGTATGAAACAACGTTTGACGGGAGCGAACTGAATAGCGGGGTGTATTTTTATAGATTGACTGCGGAGGGTTTTTCAGAGACGAAGCGGATGTTATTAATCAAATAGAAAATGAATAGAATGATTCCCCTCTGCATTTCGCAGGGGGGAATTAATAAAATAAATGTTTTATGAAAAAACTATTTACAACTTTTGCTTTAATTGTATTATTGCACTTAACAATTATCATTGAAAAAAGCGAAGCACAGTGGGAACAGACGAATGGTCCGCATGGTGGGAAAGTTTATTGCTTTGCAGTATCAGGTACCAACCTTTTTGCAGGGATTTACGGTGGCGTGTTTCTCTCGACAAATAACGGTAAAAACTGGACCTCGGTTAGTAACGGTTTAATGGAACTCCATGTTCAGGCGCTTGCAGTTTCAACAGGCTTTAGCGGAACAAATATATATGCAGGAACATGGAACGGAGTATATCTTTCAACAAATAACGGAAGCAATTGGACTATTATTGGTTTAACGACTCAATCTGTTTATACGCTTGCAGTATCCGGGTCCAATCTCTTTGCAGGGACTGAAGGCAGCGGAGTTTTTCGTTCAACAAATAACGGAAGTAATTGGACTGCGGTTAATAACGGCATAACGGAACTACATGTTCACGCGCTTGCAGTATCAGGGACAAATCTCTTTGCGGGTACAGAAGGTGGAGTATTTCTCTCAACAAATGAAGGTGCAAACTGGACTGCGGTTAATTACGGATTAACGAGTTTAGCAGTTTATTCGTTTGCAGTCAACGGAACAAGCATTTTTGCAGGGACTGATGGCAACGGCGTGTTTCTCTCGACAAATAACGGCGCAAACTGGACTGCAGTAAATAACGGTTTAACTAACCAATATGTACGGTCACTTACAGTATCACGCGGCTATAGCGGAACTAACATCTTTGCAGGAACTGCAGGCGGAGTTGTATTTCTCTCAATAAATAACGGAGTAAGCTGGACTTCGGTTGGATTAATGATTCATTCAGTTAATGCGCTTGCTGTTTCACACGGCTTAAGTGGAACAAACCTATTCGCAGGAACCTGGGGCGGCGGAATATTTCTCTCAACCAATAATGGCGTAAGCTGGACTTCGGTTGGCTTAATGAATCGTTCAGTTAATGCGCTTGCTGTTTCACGCGGCTTAAGTGGAACAAACCTATTTGCAGGGACCTGGGGCTCCGGAATATTTCTCTCAATCAATAATGGGGTAAGCTGGACTGCTGTTAATAATGGTTTAGCGGATGAAACTACTCAGTTTATTAACGCCCTTACCGTTTTATCCGACTTTGGCGAAACCAATGTCTTTTTGGGGACTTGGGGCGGAGGAGTGTATCGCACAACAAATAATGGCACGAACTGGAATGCAGTTAATAACGGCTTAACGACACATACAGTTTTGTCGCTTGCCGTATCAGGAAGCTACCTCTTTGCAGGAAATTATAACGGCGGAGCTTTTTTAACAACAAATAACGGCGTAAACTGGACTGCGGTAAATAACGGATTAACAAATCAATGGGTTTATTCGTTGGATGTTTCACACAGTTTTAGCGGAATCAACATCTTTGCAGGGACTTATTATGGTGTATTTCTCTCAACCAATAATGGCGTAAGCTGGACGCAAAGGGGTTTGAATAACCTTGTTATTGGAGAACTTGCCATAAGCGGAAATAGTATCTTTGCAGGGACTTGGGGCGGAGGAGTTTTCCGTTCAACAAATAACGGAATCAATTGGACTGCGGTTAATAACGGTTTAACGGAACTACATGTTCTCGAGCTTGTAGTTTCAGGGACTAATCTCTTTGCGGGTACAGAAGGCGGCGTATTTCTCTCATCGAATAACGGGGAAATCTGGATAAATAAAAATCAGGGATTTTCTTCCGTACCGCCTGTTAATTCATTACTAATCACAAATGGATACATTTTTGCAGGAACTGAAGGTCAATCAGTTTGGCGGCGCCCTCTATCAGATATTACCGGCATACAAAGTAACAGCACAGAAATACCTTCTGCATTTTCATTAAGTCAAAACTATCCGAATCCGTTTAATCCGAGGACGAAGATTAGGTTTGATATAAAGAAGCCAGAAGTCAGAAGTCAGAAGTCAGAAGTCACATTAAAAATATACGATGTACTTGGAAGGGAAGTTGAAACGCTGGTAAGCGAACAACTCGCTCCGGGTACTTATGAGGCAACATTTGATGGTTCGATGCATAATAGCGGGGTGTACTTTTATAAACTACAAACAGAAAATTTCACTGAAACAAAACTAATGGTATATTTAAAATAAGACAATCTTACGGTGAAAGCCGTGGGTGATTTTTAAAAACATAAAATTTAATAAGATGAAAAAGTTAATTGTACTCTTTTACTTGACTCTTTTATCAGGAATCATTTATGCACAACCGGGAACATGGAGTGAGCAAAATTCCGGTGTAACAACAAATCTGACTTCTGTATGGTGTGCATACAATTCGACTGCATGGGTTTGCGGATACTCGGGAACAGTTCTAAGAACTTCAAACGCAGGTGTGAACTGGATTAATATTTCCGGTAACGGTATCCCGGCTAACGTAAATTTAGTTTCAATAAGTGGACTCAATTCGGATGCAATTGTTGCCGGATATTTAGGTACAGATACCTGGGTCTGGAAAACTTCAAACGCTGGTTTAAACTGGCAGCAAGTGTTTTATCAGGCAGGAGGTTTTATAAATTCTGTCTGGATGAAATCTGTAACAAACTGTTTTATGTATGGAGACCCCGTGGGCGGAAGATGGTCTTTATGGAAATCTACAAACAGCGGTATGAACTGGGATTCAACAGGGATGTATCTTCCGCAAGCAGGCGGAGAAACGGGTTATAATAATGCTATGGTAATACAGGATTCGAAGATTTGGTTCGGAACGAATAACTCAAGAATATACTATTCAGTAAACGATGGTACAAACTGGACTGCCCAATCAATATTACCGAATACCGATTCCTATGTTATTTGGTTTTCTCCGATGGCAATGACAGGACAAGGTCTATATGGAAACGATAACCTGTATCAAACAACTAATAATGGTGCAAACTGGTCATTACTTCCATCGTTAAGTACAGGACAGTTCTCGGGTATAACATCTTTGCCTTTAATAGTAAACAATCAGTTGTTAGTCCAGCCTGTATGGTACGTACGCAGTACAAACCTGATTTATTACAGTTCGAATTATGGTGCAAACTGGAGTATAGACTATACAAATCCTACAAGCTTAATCACGTACAAACATATGAGCATGGCTAACTATGGAAATGGAATCTGGGCTGTAGGCACAAATGGGAAAATAACGTATCATACACCATTGGTCGGAATCAATAAAATTGAAACAGAAATACCTTCTGCGTATTCACTATCTCAAAACTATCCGAACCCGTTTAATCCGGTGACGAAGATTAGGTTTGATATACAGAAGTCAGAATTCAGAAGTCAGAATTCAGAAGTTACTTTGAAAATATACGATGCACTTGGAAGGGAAGTTGAAACGTTGGTAAACGAACAACTTGCTCCGGGAACGTATGAAGTGAGGTTCGATGGAAGCAAGCTAAACAGCGGTGTGTATTTTTATATATTGAGCACAGGTGATTTTTCAGAGACGAAGAGGATGCTTTTATTAAAATAAGACAATCCCACTGTGAAAGTCGTGTGGATTTTAAACCATAAAATTATATCGTATGAAAAAAACCAAGGTTTTAATTATCGTGTTATTACTTTTAGTATCTTCTAAATCTTTTGGATTAGATACAAATTCTATAAAGTATATGCCTCTTCATGTTGGAGATTATTGGGTGTATAATAGCAGTATGTGGTATATGGGCGGAAACAATAATTGGATATCTAAATGCTCAGTCACTAGTAGTGTAATATATAACAATCATTTATATTATTATTTGTCTTCTACAAATAGCGATCTTTTCAACGGGTATTTTAGAGTTGATAGTATTACAGGTAGTTTGTATAAATATGACCCCAATAATTCATGTATTTATTATTATTATGATAAATTATATGACAGTCTTTCTGCAAGTGTCAGTGATACTATTAGAAACTGTGCGACTCCAGTTTTCATTTGTACAGGAACAATCCCTGCAGTAGCTTTCGGTGATTCAACATACAGAATAGCTTTTAATTACTCTTATCAAGGTATCAATTCGGGAGGTAATAGAACAAAAATATTTTTACAAAAATATGGGTTGTATAGTATCGGAGGTTCGAGTTGGGGAGGAGGGGGTTATGGGGGGTTTAGTAACACATTAAAAGGTTGTAAACTAAATGGAATTAGTTACGGCGATACAACTTTAACATCAATGAATATCATCAGTTCATCCATTTCTGCAAAATTTATATTAAGTCAGAATTATCCGAACCCGTTTAATCCGGTGACGAAGATTAGATTTGATATACAGAAGTCAGAATTTAGAAGTCAGAATTTAGAAGTCACTTTAAAAATATACGATGCACTTGGAAGGGATGTTGAAACGTTGGTAAACGAACAACTCGCTCCGGGAACTTATGAGGCAACGTTCGATGGTTCATCACTAAATAGCGGAGTGTATTTTTATAAATTAAGTGCAGGTGATTTTTCGGAGACGAAAAGAATGGTGTTATTAAAATAAGACAATCCCACTGTGAAAGCCGTAGGGATTTTATAAAACATAAAATTTAGAGGAATGTTGAACGTAATGAAATCCCGATTCTTATTATCGGGGAAAAAACAAATTATAATGTTAGCCGTTATAGCAATGATATTCATCGCATTGTCTTCGTGCGATAACAGCGTTATTAATAATAGTACTCCAATTCCTTCGGATAACTTCATATTGACCGTTTGGGATTATTCCGATTCGCATTATTTCGTTGATACTTTGTACAGACGCTCTTTTACTGAGTATTACAGGGATACTATGACGAATTATTTAGTTTCGAATTCAATACTTGAAAGCACACAACCGCTTGAAGTTTGGGTTCAGTGTGATGTCACTAATGCGGACAAAAGATTTTGTGTCGGTAAAGTTATGCTCGGAGAACGACCGCCACAGGGATACGACACATCTGTTACAAATCCTGAGATTATAACAGGTGAAAAGTTTGCGGGTTATTTCAGGAAATTATTACCTTCGGAATTTTATCACAATAATCTTGCCGGGTTTATCGGTTTAAATATTTCTGTTCCCGAAAACTATCACGTAGGCGTGGTTTACCAGAATCATTCTTATCAAATGTTTGGAAAGGGTTTTATTGAATCTCTTCCGACCGATACGATTATATTAAAACTGGTTAAGGTTGATAATCAAAGTCCCGACTTAACACCGCTGGCATGGAAACTGAAGATGAAGAATGTTTATAAATTACCATTTACGAATCTTCAGACTTCAACGACTATTAAAACAAAGTTCAATGAGAACAATGTTTATCGCGATACTATCACAGGTTATACAACACCCTTGATAACTATGCTAAAGCTCGACAAGGTAAATAACACTACTTTATTACCACCGCCTGATGGAAAGTTTGACTGGCTGGCAGGGAAAACAATTTTTCCTGCAGAGGGCTATTTAGTGTTTCCTACGCTCGAACCGTTTGGAAAGGATTTACAGTTGATGCCAAATGATTCCAATTATTGCTTTTATGAAATATATTCACAGAGGAAAACTATTTCTCAAATAAGTATTAAATCAAATTATTATGCCATTAAAGGCAACGCAGTTTATTAATAGAATAAACCAAGTTCTTAAAGCAAAACATAAAATTTAGAGGAATGTTGAACGTAGTGAAATCCCGATTCTTTTCATCGGGGAAAAAGTTAATTGTAGTATTATTCTTGCTAACAGAGATTAGCGCAAGCGCGCAGTGGGTGCCGACCTCTGCACCTATAGGCGGAACGGTTAATGCACTCGTTATCTCAGGCTCAAACATTTTTGCAGGAACGCAATACAACGGAGTATTTTTATCTACTAATAACGGAACGAACTGGA
>JBHELA010000201.1:0-6826 GCA_041859005.1 Ignavibacteria bacterium | reverse complement strand
TACTATCGTCCTGTCGTATCAACCCTGTACACAATTGATTACGCAATCTGGGGGCTGAATCCATTAGGTTTTCATCTTACTAACGTAATCATTCATGCAATAGCCTCCTTATTATTGTTAATTATTCTTTTAAAACTCTTTAGAGAATATAAGCATGGCATCCTGTCTGCATTGATCGGAGCGCTTATATTTGCAGTTCATCCAATCCACACGGAAGCCGTCAGCTGGATAAGCGGCAGGACGGATTCACTTACTACTATGTTCTTCTTTTTGTCGTTTCTCTTCTACATAAAATATTCTGAAGAAAGTAAATCAAATACTTTTCTTGTAATATCACTGATTGCATATTTCCTTGGACTGCTTTCAAAAGAAATGATTGTTACTACTCCCGCATTATTGTTTGTGTACGATTATTTCTTCAGAAAAAGAAGATTGGATTGGTTTAAAGAAAATATGCTGCCTTACGTTTTGTTTATTGCAGTTACAATTATTTTTGTTCTCATTCGGTACCTTGTACTGAAAGATATTGTTGACAGGACAACTTATATGTATTTCTATGGTGAAGAAACATCCACTGCAGTTTACACAATGCTGAAAACCGTTCCTGTATATTTCAGGTTGCTCGTTTTTCCTGTGAACCTGCTTTATCATTACAACGGTGTTCTTCCCGATTCGTATTCAATAGCTGACATAAAAGTAATCCTGTCGGTTTTGTTTGTGATTGCTTTATTTTTATTCTCATTCTACCTGCAGAAGAAATACGGAGAAGTATCTTTTTCAATCTTATTCATACTCATTTCTCTGCTTCCTGTTATGAACTTCATTCCTACTATGAATTATATGGCAGAAAGGTTTTTGTATCTTTCTTCTTTTGCTCTTTCAATCCTTATATCATTCGTTTTTGTCAGGTATGCTAATGAAAAGAATAAAGGATTTATGACAACAATTTTTCTGATAATAATTGTCGCCTTTACTTATTTAACGTACGCCAGAAATGCAGAATGGAAGAATAATGAAACGCTTTATATGACCGCCGACGGCAAAGACGGAAGTGTTCTTCTTGTAAACGCAGGTAATATGTATGCCAATAAAAAGAATTTTACCGAAGCCGAAAAAAGATACAGGCGTGCTATTGAGATTCGTGATAATTCTGTTCTTGCTCATCATAATCTCGGACTTATATTTTTAATTAGAGGAAACATTGACTCTGCTGAAATAAAATTCAGGAAGGGGATTTCGATAGACAGTCTCGCTCCCGACGGCTATTTCCAGCTAAGTAATATTTATCAGCAGAAAGGAAATATTCCCGATGCTGTTAAGATGCTTGAAAAACTGCAAACCATAGTTCCGAATTACAGGGATTCAAAAAGTATTCTTGATATGCTGAAATCCGGGCAGGAAAGTGTTCAGAATAATATACCCGATAACATGTCCGGTAGCGTACAGAATAACCAGTTAGCTATCTATGAGAAACGTTCATTTCAGTATTATCAGGAAGGCAAGTTTGAAGATGCAATTAAAGACCTGAGTGAAGCTGCAAAACTTAATCCGGCTTCTTCTTCAGGTTACTTTAATAATATTGCAATGTGCTATTTGGGTCTTAATAAAAATTCTGAGGCAAAAGAATATTTCAACAAAGCTCTTGAAAAGGATAGTAAGAATATTAATGCATATGGCGGACTCGCTGACCTCTATTTGAAGGAAAATAATATTGCTAAAGCCAAAGATGTCTATGCAAAGATACTTAGCATTAATCCGCAGGATATTAATGCAAAGATGAAACTTGATTCTTTAAACGGGAAATAAATGCTAAAAGATACTAGTAATAGTAATATCAGCAGTGAACAGAAGTTTTATCTAAACTATGCAGTATTTATTGCCTTAATACTCGGACTCGTATCACAGATTTTATCATATTACTTCGATTATAATTTTGCTTACCGCGATTCGATTTACCGGCTCGAAGCTGCCCGCAGATTCTTTGATGCTTATAATCCGGGTATTATAAGTCAGATTGGTACTGTCTGGCTGCCCGTTCCTAATCTGCTTCTTATGCCTTTTGCATATGTGGATTTTCTCTGGCAGACGGGACTTGCAGCTGCAATCATGAATTTCCCGTTATTTGTTATCAGTGCAGCCGTTGTTTTCCTGTCCATTAAGAAGTTGACGAATAACGTTATTGCAACATGGTTTGGGTTTCTGGTTTATGTGCTGAATTATAATATTCTTTACTTCCAGACTACTTCTATGACCGAACAGTTGTACCTGACTTTAATAATCTGCAGTTTCTATTACCTCCTTCTCTGGTCTGACGGAAAAAAGATAAAACATCTTTTATGGTCTTCATTTTTTATCTCTCTCGGTGTCGGTTCAAGGTATGACGCTTGGCCTGTTGCTATAGTTTCAATCTTGATAGTCTTTGTAATTTCATTAATAGATAAGGAAAAACCAATTCGGAATTCTTTCATTTACGGATTCGTTCCCGTCCTTTTAATAATTGTTTGGTTCTGGTATAACTGGCTCTTCTACGGCGATGCTCTCGAGTTCTCAAGAGGTAGATTCTCTACTCTTTATCAGCTCAACTATTATGAAGCCGCAGGAAGACTTCTGACCAAACATAATTTTCTGCTATCCGCAAAAGTTTATTTAAGCTCTGTACTAATTTATTCAGGAAATCTGTACTCCGTTCTTGCAGTAGTTGCTTTGTTCGTCTATGCTTTTAAGAATAAATTCAACTCTAAATCACTTCCGGTCTATGTTCTCTGGGTTGCTTTGCCCGTTAGTCTTATTCTTTTATACAAAGGACAGGTAATAATTGAACTTCCGAATTCAGAACCCGCAGGATATTTCAACAGCAGATACGGACTTTATATGTTTCCAGCAATCGCAATTTTCTCTGGCATTGCTGTCTTGTACATGCAAAAGTACATCAAGAAGAAAATTCTTTTGTATCTGCTCGCTATGGGTCTTCTCGCACAGCAGCTTACATTTCTTTATAATTTCCCTTACAGTATTCCTTCACTTGCTGAAGCAAAATATTCTTACAGCAAAGCAAGCCAAGACCTGTCTTTATTCCTGAAAGAAAATTATAAAGGCGGTAAAATTCTTTATGACAATGTTGTTTTTGCAATCCATCCATGGACAGGTATTAATATTAAAGACAGAATAACTTTCCATACTTATGAAATAGGGGAGAAAGCTATGAAAGATCCAAGCAAATACGTGAATTGGGTTATGTTCTACAAAGAATCACCAAACGATCACATCCATGACGCTGTCAAAAATAATCCTGACTTCGTAAATAACTTTATACTCCGTTTCTCCACGAACGGGATAGAACTTTACTCAAAAAAGTAAATGAGAAATAAAGTTGGTCTTGACTTTTTTAAATACAATTATTATTTTGTTTTATTGATATAATAGTGCATTTAAATATCCTATTTTTATCAAATATCTCCTAATTAACTATTAAAACAGTTAAACTATCGAAAATACGATAATAATACGATTATAGTGCGTTATTCGCCCGTTATTCGCCCGTTATTTGCCCGTATGTAGCACGTATGTAGCACGTACCTGGTCCGTTGACTACCCTAAAATTATATAGTTTTGACACTTTTGAATTGTATATATATCATTCTTTGTTTATTTTTGATTTCTCGGGGTGTAGATCAGTTGGCTAGATCGCTTGAATGGGGTTCAAGAGGCCGGCAGTTCGAGTCTGCCCATCCCGACCAAATCAATATCACTATTCAATCCATTTAACTGTATATAATTGTTTTTTTCCTCTTAATAATATATTATTGTAGCATATTTAATAAATTATAAAAATAAAGGGTAACGTTAATGATTTTAAAAAGACTATTCTTACTTTCCTGTTTGTTTATACTTTTCGGTATTATTCGAACAGAAATTTCTTATTCACAGGAAGTTGTAGACCCAAACCGTGACTATCCGGTTTACGTTAGACCTGAGCTTCCTGCAAGTATGTTCATGCCGGGTGCTGTTATAACAATTGATGATTACGATAACTGGCACATAGGTACTGACTTCGCGGAAGTTGGCATGGCAGGTAATCCGATGATTCCAACCAACTTTGCTGCAGCTTGGAACAACTTAAATGCATCTTACGGCGCTTATTCTTATTACACAATAAACGGTATTGACTGGCTTGCATCAACTCAACCGGTGTGGACTTCTATGAACGGTGACCCGGTTATGGCTTTCGATGGTCTTGGAAATCTTTATTTTGATAATATGACAGGAGGCGTAACAGGAACAAGAGTCGCTAAATCTACTAATGGTGGCATAAACTATTCAAGTGTTGTTTCTGCAGGTACAGGTAATGACAAAAACTGGATTGCAGCAGTACAGACCGGCGGTCCTTATGCAAACTATATTTATCAGGTAATGACTCCCGGTAACATTAAAAGAAGCACTAACCTTGGTGCAACATTTACTCAAGTTGGTACATTTTCTAATACATTACCGGGAATGATGGTATGCATCGGACCAAATGGTTCAACCAACGGAGGTGCTGCTTATGTAGTTACACATACCGGTTCATCAACTGCTGCTACTTATAATTTTTATTGCTCAACTGACGGTGGAACAACCTGGGTACTAAAAAGCTCACAGAATTTTGCAGGATATGTCGGTACTTACGTAAGTTCAAGACACTCGGTTCAGAATATGAGAACAAGGCCTTATCCTTTTATCATAGCTGATAACAGCAATGGTGCCAACAGGGGAAGACTTTATTTGGTTTATACTAAAAATAACCCAAATGCAAGCGGTCAGAAACCTAATATTTATTTAAGATATTCCGACAATCAGGGTACAAACTGGTCAGACTCGGTAAGAGTTAACGATGATCTAAATACTCAAAACCACCATCAGTGGTTCCCTGCATCATGGTGCGATATCAATACAGGCCATCTTTATATAAAGTGGCTTGATACACGCGATTGTCCTACAAGCGATAGCTGTATGGTTTACGGAACAGTATCTACAGACGGAGGTGCTACATTTGCTCCTAACCAGAAAATATCAAACAAGAAATTCAGAATTAACTGTACATCATGTAACGGAGGTACTCCTGCTTATCTGGGCGATTATGATTATCTGGCATCAAACGGAAAAGTATCTATGGTCGCTTGGACAGATTTCAGAAATAACTCTTTCGGAAATTACGTAGGTTACTTCCCCGATTTTGCTATGAGGATGAATCCGACCGAGGGTACTATTACAAATCCTAATGGTTTTGCAGATTTCAAAATGGTAGTTCCTTCAGTTAAACTTTATTCAGATACGGTTATAGTTTCCGGTGAAGTTACTCCAACACCTGCTATGGGTAACTTTGTAATATCTACTCCGAATGGAAATAAGCTTACCTCTTATCCTGACTCTTTAACAGTTAGAGTTACCGTTAATAATGTTACTCCTGGTGCTTATGTTCTTAATGTTCTTGCCAAAGGTCCGAACGGAACACCTGTTCATAAAAGAGCAGTTTCAATCACAGTAACAGGTCCTACTTCAATTACAACGAATGAAGTTCCTTTAACTTTCAAGCTTGAGCAAAACTATCCGAATCCGTTCAACCCTGTAACAAGGATTAACTATTCAATAGCTAAAGCCTCAGATGTTAAGATAACAGTATTCAATACACTCGGAAAACAGGTTGCATCATTCCGGAATGAAAAACAGGACCCTGGCAATCACTTTGTGTTATTTAATGCAAATTCGCTTTCAACTGGTGTCTATTACTACAAGATAGAAGCTGGAAGCTTTACTGAAGTCAAGAAAATGATATTAATGAAATAAGAATCCATTCAAACGAATACACTAAAAGGGATATCAAACGATATCCCTTTTTTTTAAAAGCACAAACAGTTTTTATAACTTATTATTTAACTTTCATTTCAATGTTACCCTTTTATTATTTACTGAGAATTAATATATTCTGTTTTTAAAAATAATTATTAATCTCTCAAATGAAAAAAGTTACTTCATTATTTCAGGTAATCCTGATTTCACTTATAATCGTCTTTGTATTTGTGGGAATTACAATCTCGCAGATGGACGATCCAAATAAAGACGGAATGCCGGAGAGCTTCCGCAAAAATTTACCGCCGGTATTTTATACTCCGATGGCTGTTGTTACAATTAATGATTTTGATAATTTCGATATGGGTGTTGATTTTGCTGAAGGACATATTTCAACTAACCCAAATAACCCGCTGCAGTTCTTTAATGCGTGGAATACAAACGGCACTCACTATACAAACGACGGTGGGCTTACTTGGTTTACAAGTAATCCTTCATTCCCAAATGCTGCAGGAGACCCTGTTACCGCTTATGACAGTCTTGGAAATCTTTATTATGAAACTATGAAGAGCCCGGTATCTGCTTGCTGGGTTGCTAAGTCAACAAATAACGGTCAGAACTGGCTGTTCACGAATTCGTCAGCTACTACAGGTAATGATAAAAACTGGATTTGTGCTGACCAGACCTCTGGTCCTTTTGCAAACTATATTTATACTATAATGACAAGTTCTAGCGGAGCTCAGGTAGCTAGAAGCACAAATTTCGGTGTAAATTTTACTAACACACAAGCGCTTACACCTCATGCTTTACCCGGTGCAATGGTATGCGTAGGACCTAACGGAGATATATCTGGTGGTTCTGTTTATGCAGTAACACACTCCGGCACAAATGCTGCGGGTATATATACTTTCTTCCGTTCTACAAACGGAGGTCTTAATTTTACATCAGTATCATCTAAACAATGGTCAAATGTTATTGGAACTGAAGTATCCGGTCGTTC
>JBHELA010000181.1:0-3599 GCA_041859005.1 Ignavibacteria bacterium | reverse complement strand
AATGTACGGGTCGAATTTCTGGATAGTAACATTCAGACCTCTTGATTTGAGCAACAAGCCCAATGATGCTGAAGCTATACCTTTGCCAAGCGACGAAACAACACCGCCTGTCAGAAAAACATATTTTGTCTGTTTCATTATTTACCCTTCGTATTTAAATAATGTAAAGCTTTTTTATAATCTTTTATTGTGTCTATAGAAATAGAATCATGTTTAGTAATAACGACTTTAATCTTTTCACCCATGTTTAACATCCTTAACTGTTCAAGCTTCTCAGTCTTTTCCAAATCAGATTGTTTTTCTCTGATGAACCTGAGGAGGAAATCCTTTCTGTAAACATACAGACCAAGATGTTTGTAATAAATGGTATTCGTTGTATTTCTTGAATTATTTGGTATTACAGATCTTGAAAAGTATAAGGCGTTGTAACACTTATCGAATACTACTTTTACTTTATTCTCATCCTTAACATTTTCGGTAAATGGGAATGCAAGAGTCGATACATTTAGTTTGCTGTCTTTTAACAGAGGTAAAATTGCAGAATCGATGACTTCGGGTTTAATAAATGGTTCATCGCCCTGTATGTTTACAACTATGTCGCACTTTATGCCTTTGATTGCTTCTACTATTCTGTCTGTACCTGTCTTATGTTTCTTTGAAGTCAACACTGCATTGCCTCCGAAACTTAAGACTTCGTTCAGAATTCTTTTGTCGTCGGTTGCAACAATGATATCATCTATATACTTCGAGTAAAATGCCTGTTCATAAACTCTACGAATCATTGATTTACCATCAAGAATTACGAGCGGCTTGCCGGGAAATCTTGTTGATGCGTATCTTGCGGGTATGACTCCTATAATCTTATTCATAATATATTACTAACAATTTTATTCCTGACTTCATTCAGAAAATCTTTATCTTTTTTGAAAGTCATCGGTTCGTTTATGACAACATTAACCGATCCGGGAGTAATTTTGAAACTATCTTTGGGAAGAACTTTGTTCGTGCCTGAGATTGAAACGGGTAAAATATCTGCTTCTGCATAATCAGCAAGCATGAAGATACCTTTCTTGAAATCTCCGGTCACTCCTGTATTGCTGCGTGTGCCTTCAGGAAATATAATAATAGAGATTCCGTTCTTCATTCCGCGGGCGGCTTTTTTCAGTGATTCTATTGCGTTTCGTGCATTGCTGCGATCGATGGGAACGTATCCGCCAAGATAAAGTGCCCATCCGAAGAAAGGAATGTTTGTTAATGATTTCTTATAAATGAACCTGATATTATTTTTTAATGCTACCATCAATACAGGTATATCGAAATAGCTTAAGTGATTAGAGACTACTATGTATTGTTTGTTTTTATCTATATTAGTTTTGTCAATTACGTTTAGTTTGATTCCGCAGATAAATAACAGTGTGCGGGCATAAGCTCTGTAAACATAGTATGTGCCGATACCCTTGAAAAAGTTCAGAGGGGTGACAAGGATAGAAAGAGTTGAGAGAACAACCATTGTGATAGCAATTAATAATATTCTGATGAAACTCAAATTATTATTTTACAATTTTTGAAATTGCCTTAAAAGTATCAGTGCCTGAAACCACACATAGCTCGAATAAAATTGATTCATAGGTTGAGATAATTGCACCTTCCTGTCTCATTCTTTCTATGGCAATCCTCTTGTCATTAGGGTTACGGGAAGAGACGCAGTCTTCGATTAATACGGGCTGATATCCCATGGCAATTAGGTCGATGACAGTCTGCAGGACGCACACGTGAGACTCAATACCGAAAACGATTACATTCTTCTTTCCAAGATTCTTAAGTGAAGTGCAGACGTCATCAGAACCGCAGCAGCTAAACGAACCCTTTTCTATGTGCTGATAATCGCCAATTGCTTCTGAAATTTCTTTTGAAGTTCCTCCAAGACCTTTAGTGTATTGTTGTGTTACGAGCATTTTTATGTCGAGAGCTTTAAGTCCCTGAATAAGTTTTATTGCATTTTGGGTTAACTTTTCATTTTCATGAATGAAAGGAAACAATCTTTCCTGAAAGTCTATAACGAGAGCTAAAGTATCTTCCTTTTTGATTCTCATAATTCTTAAATGGTTATATTCGAGAGAGCGAATTTGAATAATAAAGTTTAAAAATAGTAAAATAAATCAAGATTAAGTAATTAAAAAACAGGTTAAAAACTGATTTTAGGTTGGTAAGTGCGACGACGTCGGTTATACTGGTTGAAAGCCAAGCTAAAGCCAAGAAAGAGCCTAATAATACCTAATTAAAGTGAAAGTGAAGTGAAGGTGAACTGGAGTTAGAGTGAAGGTGGAGTGTAAAAATAAAGAGATTTATGATATTTGAGCATATTAGCCGAAATATGAGTGGAGAATATGTCAAATAGGTCAAACTTATTGGCATATATTTAATTATAATAAAATTAATTGAATTTTTTGTGAATGTCAAGCGATATTTTAGAAAAATGCAATAAAATGTAAGAATATTTTTAATATAGAAATGTTTATCTTTGCTTAAATAAACAAACATGAAACATAAAAATATAATAGCAGTCGGGGCACATCCCGACGACATAGAATTCGGGTGTCCGGTAACGCTGAGAAATTTTATAAAGAAGGGGTATGATGTACATTACGTGATTGCAACGAACGGGGAAAACGGTTTTAAGGCAAAATCATTATCGGCGAAGGAAAGAATTGCGATAAGGAAAAAAGAAGCACTTGTTGCTGCAAGAAAGGTCGGAGCTAAGGAGGTTCACTTTCTCGGGTTTAAAGACGGATTTCTGGAATACAATGAATCGCTGAGGGAGAAGCTTACTTTATTAATGAAAGAATTAAAGCCGGAGATTGTGTTTTCATTTGACCCTGCGAACATGGAATTTGATAATATAAATTTGAATCACAGGGACCACAGGAATATATCGCTGGCGGTATTTGATGCGGTATTTGCGGCGAAGAATGATTTTATTTATCCCGATAAGAACGGAAAGCACAGAGTTGAAAAACTATATTTCTTCGGAACGAGCAGACCTAATTTTACTGTAGATATTACGGCACAGATAGATTTTAAATTAGATGTTTTAAAATCTTTTAAGTCACAGTTTCCAAACTTTGAGAGCTTTGCAAAGTTCTTTAAAGAGAACATAGGGAATGCAATGAATGAATACAAATATTCAGAAACGTTCAGGGTTGTGGATGTAGTACAGATAAGCTATTAGGAATTATTTTACAGCGCGAATAATAAGGTCTTTTGATTTGTTTACGTTAAACGGACTGCCTGCGAAATCGCCCATGTATTTTATCTTATTAAATCCCGAAGTTTTAAGAGCACTGCTGAACCAGATTTTGTTATGCTCGTAGAGTTCCGTGGATATTAAATTGTAGTCTGATGTGTTTGTGTTATTGATAGTCAGAATGTTGAACCTCAGCAATTTCTTTTCGATGTCGTAGAAACGAATGAACGTATTTCCGCTTTTGCTTGTGATGTTGACTATTCTTTTATTTTCTTTTCTAATCAAATCGTAATTAAGAACCTGAAATAGAAAACTGCCGCCTTCATTAAGAACGGAGTATGCAAGTTTAATGATT
>JBHELA010000113.1:0-5191 GCA_041859005.1 Ignavibacteria bacterium | reverse complement strand
GGTTTAGAATAATAATAATAATAGTTGTAATAATATCCGTATGCAGATTTCACACTAAAATTATTAAGAACTGATCCCAAGAATTTGTGATTCTCATTTTCAACAATCCTGTCATGAGCTCTTAAGAATGCATCCATAGGTGTCTTGTTTGCACGGCAAACCAATATAGTACCGTCTGAAATTCTCGATAATATTTCCGCATCTGTAACGGATATATAAGGTGGAGAATCAAGTACTATAATATCATAAATACTTTCAAAATGATGCAAGAAATCAACCATTTGTTTTGACCCAAGAAGTTCAGATGGATTAGGTGGAATAGTACCGCTTGAAATAAAATCCATATTTTCCAGTTTAGTCTTGCGGATTATATCCTCTGAACTGACATTCGAGAATAAGTAATCACTTAATCCGGGGTATCTTTCTGCTTGAAAAATAGCATGGATACGAGGTTTTCTCAGATCACAGTCTACCAATAAGACTTTTTTATCTGCTAAAGCAAAACTACCGGCAAGATTCAGAGCAACAGTTGTTTTACCTTCTGCTGGCAAAGAACTGGTAATTAGGATTGTTTTTAACTGCGATTCAATCTTAGCATAATAAACTCTTGTACGTAATGCTTTAAATGATTCTGATGCAGTTGCATTAGGTTTATTTGCAACAATAAACTCTAACTGAGATGAACCAAGATCTTTAAGTTCTTCAATAGAAGGTATCCATGAAAGAACCGAAACACCTTTACCTTCAATTTCTTCTGGTGTTTTAACCGACCTGTCAAGATAATTTCGAAGGAACGCAAAACCGATTCCTAATGCTAGCCCTAATATAGCACCTGCTGTAACAATTAATTGTCTGTTAGGTTTAGAAGGTTTATCAGCTAATGGTGCCTTATCAATAATAATTACATTCCCAAGTTTAGCTCTTTCATTTACAAGCGCTTCCTGATATTTTTCTTCTAAAGTAAGATATAACTTTTCATAAGATTTTTTGTTTCTTTCGAGTCGTGCAAGCTCTATACTTTGAGCAGGCAATTTATCAAATAGTCCCTGTATCTTTGATATAACTTTAGTTAATGGACCTAATTTTGCCCGATTCTTAATAACATCAAGTTCTGATTCAAAAAGTTTCTGTGCGATTAGACTTTTTTCCTGAGGAGTATTTGCCAAAATACCGGTTTTAACAATAGCCATTTTATCATCGAGAGTCTTTCTTAATGGATCTATCTTCTTCTGGTATTCTTGATTAATTCTATCTTTCAATTTGGGATCAGTTAAAACAGAAACCTCTACATCTCTCTGAACTTCAAGTTCTACAATTTTCTTTTGCAATTCTTCGAAATATGATTCGCTCAACTGACCATTTATATAATCAATCAAGCTTTTATCAACTTTAGAAATCTCGTCTCTGATTTCACTGCTTGCTTTCTGGCTGGCCTGAAGCATCACTTCAGCCGCATTTCTTTCTGCCTGATAATCTGATAATTCGTCTACAATCTTTTTGGATTGATCATCCAGAAAAAGAATTCCGCCTCTCTGCTGATAATCCTGAATAGCTCCTTCAGATGATGTCAGGTCGTTAAATCTCTTGTCTTTTTCGAGAGCAAGAAATTCACGAATTGTTCTTAATTCACGTCTGCTGAAATCAAGACTAATTCTCTGATACGTGTCCGCATAAATAACTGATATCAACATTGCTTCATAACGAGAAGGACTTTCTGCCTCGATTTCGACTATATCCAAACCTCTTTTCTGATTAATTGAAACAATTTTGCTTAATACTGCCGTCAATACTTTTTCGGAAACAATATCATCTTTTAATTCCGGATTCTTATTTAAGACGTAATAAAATTTACTTCTATCATTAATAACTTTAAA
Source organism: Ignavibacteria bacterium (assembly GCA_041859005.1). GTDB lineage: Bacteria > Bacteroidota > Ignavibacteria > Tepidaquicellales > Tepidaquicellaceae > CAIKZJ01. The sequence continues at coordinate 3,317 of JBHELA010000113.1, read as the reverse complement.
GGAATCAATTAATGCTGCAGCAACCATTTCACGTATAGATCTGCTCTTCAGTACTTCAATTTCATTCGAAATAAATCTATCATTTTGAAAGCTTTCAGCTTCAGGTATGAGCGCAGAAGATAAAATGCTGCCTTGAGGTTTTGTTATTTTAAGGGTTGTTACTGTCTTATAAATATCTATTGCATTTGTAACGTACACAATCGTCACCAAAACACTTGTAATAAAGATCAAAATGATAGGCAACATACTGTTACGTATTATAGTGAGGTATTCCTTAATATTATTTGTTGGTAACTGAGCACCAGTTTTTCTAGCTGTCGGATTCAGCTCGGTATTAGTCATGTTTTAATTAATTACTTTTACTTAAGTTTATGTGTTAATTTAATTGTTATATACTTTCGATTAACTATGTTTCCCGGTTAAAAAAACTCAAAAACAAATCAATCTGCACTTTCGTTAGAAAGTGATATTTTTTCGAACAAATAACAGGTAATATATTACTTTTTAATATAAAAATAAATAGAATATCACTAAATAATTTTACATTTTATTACTAATGAGCTGCAGTTTTGCCTTTTGGAAATGCATTCCATATAGTTTTGGTAAAATAAATTCCCAAAAGAGCGAATGGAATAAGGAAAACAGGCCAATAATTCCAGTTCCAGCTTGTTATGAACCCTAATGATAAGGACTGAACCCCTGTACCTAAATAAACAAGGCCGTCAATTAGTCCAACCGCTGTTCCCGCAGTCTTTCTTCCTCCAAAATCCATTGTTGCTGTTCCGCTTAACATCCCGTGTGTTCCAATGACAGCAATTGATATTATAAATACTAAGATTCCAAGCCCCCATGGATTATTATGCATCGTAAATATCATTCCGATTGTTGCAAACAGCAAGGTTGTGTATAAGATACCCGCAACCGGAGCCCGCCTTGACCCAAAGAATTTATCAGACATCCAGCCTGCAAGCATACCACCGGAAGCGCCTGCAACCATCAATAGTAAACCCCAATTGTTTAACCAGAAATTCCATGAAGTAACCATTTCACCTGCTGTAACAAGTTGTTCTTTTGCATAAATTGGGAACCAATGCATTACACCATTTCTTAAAACACCCGTACAAAATTCAATCAATCCAACAACTATAATAACTTTGTTTGTAAATATTTTCTTAATTACATCTTTAAGGGCAAATACAGAATCATCACCCGAAGAGGCATCACCTGTATCAAAATCTGCATACCCGGCCTGTGACGGATAATCTCTTATCTTTAAGATATCATAAATAAACCACAACATCAGAATTACAGCCGGTACCCAGAACACATACCAATAACTTGGATTAACGGGATTAATCTTTTCAACATAGTTAACAACAAACTGACTCCAGTCAAATGCAAAGTACAAGCCAAGCGATATTAAAATCCCAAATATACCTCCAAAAACACCTCGCTCTTTCACATGAAACCATGAAGAATTTACTTTAACAATTGCAACAGCACCAAAACTCTGGAAATACATATTAACTGAATAAAGAATTGAGAAAGCAACGGTCAGATTAAGATTCCATCCCAGACTTAATATACCATAAAGAAAGAGTCCCATGAAAAGATTCATTACAGCAGCACCACCGGCACCAAGCAAGATTGACCTTCTTCCTCCAAACTTATCAGTAAGTGGTCCGTTTATAAGAAAAGAGAAGGCATAAGTTATTGTACCTGCTGCAAAAATGATTCCAAAATCTTCTTTGGTCATTAAGCTGCCGAGTGCATTTTTTGAGACCGTAAGGTTGTAACGTGCCATATAAAGAAAGGCATAGGTCAGTCCAAGGGGAAGCCAATTGAAAATTCTAGCCCTTTTATATTCCTTCGAATGAACCGGCTTTCCGTTTGCATCTAAGCTTAATAATGATGGTTTCATAATAATATTTTTATTTATAATGTATCGTTAACCAGTAACATAATGGTTTTCTGGATGTAAGAGTTACTTTATGTTTAGTGTTTTTTGGTATTACAAAATAATCACCTTCAGTAAGTTTTATTTTCTGTCCGTCCTTAATCAAGAGTTCGGCTTTACCTTTCAGCAACATAACAAATTCATTTGTTTCTTCAATAAGCCATTTATCATCAGAGGTGGCATACCCTTTAGAGGTTATCTTTTCAAGATGAAATCTTTTACCGTACAACAATTTTGAGTAATTTTCAAGTAATGGGTCAGGAAAAAACCCGGAATAATAATTCTTAACTATTATCTTTGACGGCATAAATACCTATCCATTCCGATCTACGCATTATTCCAGCAACAATTAACCCATAATCATCAAGTATATTCATCACGCTTCTTTCCTCTTTTCTAAGAATTCCCGAAAGAAAGAGTTTGCCATAAATCTTTAGCTTATCATACATACAGTCAAGATTTTCCTTTATTACCGAACTGATAATATTGGCACAGATAACATCGAATCCTCTTTCCTCTAAATCGCATATTGAATTTTGGTATAACTTGATTTTACCTAAAACCCTGTTCAACTTAAAATTCTCTATAGCATTATCGATTGAGTCAATATCCGTATCATTAGCAATTGCATTAACTATTCCCATTTTCACTCCTGCTATTGCAAGAATACCTGTACCACAACCAAAATCCAGAAGATATTTATCATTCTTGTTTATATACTTTAACATTAACTCAATAACGAGCTGTGTAGTTTCATTGTGTCCAGTACCAAAAGCCATTTTCGGATCAATCTGAATCTTTATATAGTTTTTGTAATTCTTTACGTTGTCTTTTTTCCATGTAGGATAAACTACCAATCTATTTCCAATAATGATCGGTTCTATACTTTTTTGCCATTCTTCATTCCAGTTTCTATTTTTAATATGTTCAACACTAATATCAAGATTGCCGCTTTTAAAATTAACTGCAATATTGTTTATAATTTCAGGGGCTTCTTCGGGTTTTAAGTAAAGGATGACAGCATTGTCCTGTTCTTCAAAAGATGTAATACCAATTAAGTAAATATGATTAATTAAATCTTCAAGATGTTTGTTACCTGTATAGAAGGATACTTTTGTTATGAATTCCTGTTTCATTTATAAATCTTATTGGTTGCTGAATCAAGAGTGTTTCTCATAAGCATGGCAATTGTCATCGGTCCAACTCCACCGGGAACGGGTGTTATTCTTGAAGCTTTATTATAACAATCTTTAAAGTCAACATCACCTGTTAACCTTGAACCTTTAGGAGAAGAGGCATCTTCAACTCTGTTAATACCGACATCAATTATAACAGCACTTTCTTTTATCATATCAGACTT
>JBHELA010000084.1:0-3747 GCA_041859005.1 Ignavibacteria bacterium | reverse complement strand
AGGTTATCTAATCGGATACGTTCTTTATGATACGGTTCATTTTGCAACACATCACTGGAAAATGACAAGCCCTCTCGGCAAGTTTTTAAAAGAATATCATTTAAAACACCACTACATTGACCCAGATACTGCTTACGGTGTCAGTAATCCAATGTGGGATTATGTTTTCTTTACTGTTCCTGTAAAGGAAAAAGCAGTTGAACCTAAAGAATAAATTGTACCTTTGAAATTATTTGAAAATAGGCGGACATAGAATCCGCCTTTTTTATTGCAGCAAATTCTCCTCGTTTTACTATCAACTTTTTAACTTGACTTCTAAATGTATTTTTAATAAAGTTGCTTTTAATAATTTATTAAAATTAAATTATAGGAGGCTTTATGAAAAAGATTTTCCTTACTTTACTTCTCGTTTTATTTGCTTTTCAGTTTTCATATTCACAAGATGGTAACAATGCATGGTCAAAATACGGTCCGAATATGGGCAGGATTTTTTGTGGTGTGATTAATCCCGTGAATCAGAGTATTATGTATGTTGCCGGGCTGGACTCCGGTATTTATAAAACTACAAATGGCGGTTTGAACTGGACTGCCGTAAACAATGGTTTGGTATATAAGAAAGTTCAATGTCTTGCAATTGCACCTTCAAGCACTGAAATACTTTACGCAGGTACTGACTCTCTCGGTGGTGCGAATAGTGGAGTGTATAAAACTACCAACGGCGGCAATAACTGGACTTTGGTGATAGGCGGTCTGACGGAATTTGCTGTTCAAACATTGGTTGTACATACAACGAATCCTAATACAGTATGGGCATGCATATTCAATGCTATTGGACCGGCTGCTGTTGGGTTATGGAAAACAACAAACGGAGGAACAAACTGGTTTGCATCAAACACAGGAATTGCTTCTGACAACAAGAATGTTCTTGCCATGGCAATTAATCCTTTGAACCCAAATGTTTTATACGTGGGTACTTCTTTAATCCTTCCCGGAAGCACGGGACCTTCAAAGATTTACAAAACTTATGACGGCGGTGCTAACTGGAATCTTATGAGCACAGGATTACCGACACTTACAACTGATAATAATCCCGTCAGATGTATTGATGTTGTAAAGAGTGATACTTCAAAAGTCGGTGCAGCATTATTTGTGAATGCTGTAACAGGCGGTTTCTTCCTTTCAACGAACGGAGGACAGTCATGGACAAGAAAGCATGACGGTTTACCTGCCGCTACGGGATCACTATTGAGGTCTTTAAACATGCGGTCTGCTAATGAGTATTATGTCGGCATGGATGGTGGTACAACAACTAAAGGCGTCTGGAGAACCACTAACGGCGGTAACAACTGGGTGGAGTTTAATAACAACGCTATGTCAAACTTACATCCGGTAAGAATGCTATTATTCAAAACCTCGGGCGATACAACTTTGTACGCAGGTGCATCCGGAACTGTGGATTCACTGAAAGGTGTTTATGGTTATACATGGCCCGGAACTCCTACTTTTCAACTTCCTGATTTAATTTATTATAAGTTTGAATATAATCCATCTCCGACTTCGACACCAAATTTTGCCGTTCCGGGAGTTGGTTCAAACCCTGCTACTTTAACTACGCTGACTTTAACCTCGGGCGGACAGTTTGATAGCTGCTTATCCGGTACGGCTACAGCAAGCGCGAAAATTGCTACAGGTTATAATCTATCCACGGGGACGAGCAGTTTTACTATTAGCATGTGGCTGAGTAACCTCGTTACTCCTGCTACAACAAGATACCTATTTGGAGACCCCGGACATTCTTTCCGTTGCTTTGTTGGCGGTGTTGCTCCTGTTGGAGGCGCGATCCTCCGAGGTACGGGTGTCACAGATGTTCCTATTAATAACATATTCCCCGGACCAACTGTTGTTCATATAGTCTATGATTCTTCAACGACAAGTATATCAGTTTATAAAAATGGTGTATTAGACAATACCGTTGCTCAACCCGGACCATTGAATTTCACTGCCGGAACAGGATTTTCTGTAGGCGGCTATAGTACATCCGCCGGTTTAGAAGGAATAATGGATGAATTCAGATTCTATAAAAGAGCACTAAACCAGGCAGAGATAACGGCGACATGGAATTTAGACCTTGGTATTATTACAGGTATAACACCAATTAAATCTCAGATTCCTGAAAACTATTCTCTATCTCAAAACTACCCGAACCCGTTTAACCCGGTTACGAAGATTAATTTCGCATTGCCGAAATCGGGTCTTGTGTCACTAAGGGTTTACGATGTGCTTGGAAGAGAAATAGCAACATTGGTAAATGAAGTTAAGAATGCCGGTGTATATTCCGTTGATTTCAACGCGAGCAATCTAACAAGCGGAACGTATTTCTACCGCCTTGAATCAAACGGTTTTGTTGGTACAAAGAAAATGTTGATGATAAAGTGATGGAAATCACTTTATCTGAAATCCTCGATAGTTCGCCGCGGCGAACGTATCGGGAATGTTCGTGAAATAACTCGACCCGTTTTTTAAATTCTGGGGCTATTAATTCTTTGATAGCCCCTTTTTTCATTCAATTCAAATCTTTGGTTTTCACTCATTCCTACACCGATTTTAGGATGTATATTTCAAACTAATTTCTTACCTGAATTGGTACGTTATTTTTAAAGCAATAAATTAGAAATTTTGTTTGAATTTAGACTTGATTCTTGTCTCTATTTTTTGTACATTAATAAAGTAAAAATAGTCAAAAATTGATTAAAAATATTGAAATATTTCTCTTTTTAAGGAAATCTTACACCCTTATTTATACTGTAAAATCAATCACTTAATTAACAACATGCCTTTTAAATGCCTTAATAATGTCTTTTTTATGCCTAATTCATGCCTATTAACTTCGGTTTAAAGCCGGTTGCAGCTCAATGGATTTAAAACTGCTTAACTACTAACCTCTTATCTGCTTTAAATTTTGCTTATTTTTTGTGATATTTACTGTAAGAAGTGAGAAACAAAAAGATTTCTGCCAATAAGTCAAAAATAGATCTTGAATTAGTTAATCGACTCCCCTATCAAACACCCTGAAACATTCCAGTAGCTGTTTTCGCCTGAAGGTATAATTACTTTAAACTCATGCTTTCCCGATTCAATTCCCTCCAACTTTATTTCGAAAGGTGTTACAACAATACCCGGACACCAGTTTGAACGGCTGTAATCAGATGACGACATACCGTTAGGGAAGTTTCCCGATGCAGGATTGTATTCCCTGTAACTCGCACAGTCGGTTCTCCAGGGAATAAGATTAAATACTTCTTTTCCATCAACAAGAATCTTATGAACCCTCGGAGTGAACTCATCATTGCCGTGACCTGTAGTTACAAATTTCAGTTTTATATTCTTCAAACCTTCGGGGATTACTGCGACGGCTTTTAAAGTATCCGTCCTGAACAAATCCATATTACCCTGTCCTTCCATTTCCAAATAACTTACTGTATTGAACAAAGGCATTACCCATTTAATATTATTCTGATATTCCGGCTCTTCAAAATATTTTATTCTTAAACTTACTGTGTGCCCGCCTTTATCCCAGTTCCCTATAAAAATTCCAATGTATATATCCGAGTCATTCGGCATTCCCTTAAGCTGGTCGCTTATCTCCAGTCTGTAAACAATCGAGTCCTTCCATTCAAGTCCGCCTATTTTAATATCCTTCCCGAAATATCCCGTACCAAAAGAAGTAATGAACCTCATTAGTTCAAG
>JBHELA010000207.1:0-8704 GCA_041859005.1 Ignavibacteria bacterium | reverse complement strand
TTCATAATACTAGAACCTGTCATTATTAAAAATTGTAAACATATGAGAGAAAGACTATTTATCAGTTTTATTTTTCCCGAGGTTGAAAAATTAAAATAATTTCTCAGTTTTATATTCATTCATTCAAGGGAAATATTTAATCAATCATGCTGCTTTCTGAATATTAAATTTTTGCTGCTTTTTCTTGAATATAGAATTAATGAATTTACGTAATTATATAAACTTACTGTACATAACAGGAAAAAACAAGTATGATATTATTCACATAGATGGGATTACAATTTTCGGTAAATAGTACAAATACACTTCAGGAAAATCAGCGATAAACCTTATTCTAATAATTACATATTTAAATTATTTTGGAAAGATGTGATTTCTTGGATTATTATTATGAATTGCAGAATAGAATAAATAACATTAACTTATTAAATATGGGATATTATAGATATAAACATGGGTAACTTAAAAATGGATAAAAAAGGGAATGAATCAGAGCTGAATAGCCAAAAAGCAGAAGAGGACATAAAAAACTCTATTGCATTGGCGGATGCAATATTCGAATCCATTTACAATGGTCTTCTTGTAGTTAATAAGGACGGGGAATTAATAAAGTTCAACAGAAAATTTGCTGAGATGTGGAATATTCCGTATGATATGCCGTCTCATGAAGAGAATAAAAAATTATTAAACTCTGTACTATCTCAGATGGCCGATCCTGATGAGTTTAAATCCAAAGTGCTGGAATTGTACGCAAATCCTGAATCTGAAAGTTTTGAATTAATATATTTTAAAGACGGTCGAATATTTGAGAGATATTCGAAACCAATAAAAATAGATTCCGAGACTATTGGCAGAGTCTGGTCGTTTCAGGATGTAAGTAAGCAAAAACACGCAGAAGAGGAATTAAAATTCAGCAATGAGCTTCTGAGAAAAACCAATTCCGAAAAAGACAAGTTTTTTTCAATCATTGCACATGACTTGCGCAGTCCTTTTACCGGATTTCTTGGATTTACGGATATACTTAAAAAAGACCTTAGGAGTATGTCTTTAAATGAGATTGAAATGATTGCGGTTGATATGAATAACAGTGCTTATAAGTTATTTGGATTACTTACTAATTTACTGGAATGGTCGATGGCGAAAAGAGGGTTGATGGAGCTTAATCCTGAAAAAGTTAATTTGAATGTAATTGTTTTATCAGTAATAAACATTTTTAAGGATACTTTAATAGATAAGGGTATAGTTCTTAGGAATGAAATTTCTGATGATATTGTTCTTACGGCAGATATACAAAAGCTCGAATCGATATTACGAAATCTTATATCGAATGCAATAAAATTTACAAGAACCGGAGGCTGTGTTACTTTGTCTGCGAAAAGGAAAAATGATTATCTTGAAATTTCGGTAAAAGACACGGGAATTGGTATAAGCGAACGAATGTTGAGTGATTTATTCCAAATCGATAAAATGACAGGCCGGACAGGAACTGCAAATGAACCAAGTTCAGGACTGGGACTGTTGCTTTGCAAAGAATTCGTGGAAAAGCACAACGGTAATATTTCTGTTATAAGTGAAGAAGGTAAAGGAACAGAGTTTGTTATTAGACTGCCTTAGAATTTATGTACCGGTAATTATATAATTTGAAATTTTTATCCTCTATTTATTATTAATAATAAAGTTAACTATCTCGGGTTTATTCCCGATTCTTATTGGAGGTCCCCAGGTTCCGAGTCCCGTTGAAACATAAACCCAAGTGTCTTCTTTCTTTACGAGTCCTTTACTTACTTCATAAATCATATTTGTTATAAGGTTATTCGGAAAGAATTGACCGTGATGAGTATGTCCTGAAATTGAAAGGTCTATGCCCTTTGATGTTAGTTCATCGAGCTGTGTCGGCTGATGGTTCATTACTATAACAGGATATTTATTATCAACTCCTGCCAATAACTCTTCAACTGATTTCCTTTTCTTTCCCGAGAACCTTTCTATATCCCTGTCTTCTCTTCCTGCCAGAAAGAACTGATTGTTAATAAGAACGGCGGTATCCCTAAGAACTGTTATATTGTGGTCGGTTAAATACTTCACGGCAGGTTCTACTCCGCCGATGTATTCGTGATTTCCCGTTATTGCATATATTCCGTATTTTGATTTAAGATTCAATAAATGATCGCCGAGATTCCTGTCAAGAACAGGTTTAATATCTTCATCAATTACATCTCCCGCAAGGAGAATTACATCAGGATTTAATGAATTAATCTTCGTAACGATATCATCGAACCATTTCCCGGATGACAAAGGACCGAGGTGAATATCCGATATGGCAACGATGTTTAAAGTTGAATTCTTTGAATTTTCTTTGGAAAGATTCAGTTCAATCTTATTGATTATCGGCTCTCTTGCATTGAAATAACCGTAAACCAATAATACTGTAACTGTGAGTACTGAAATAGTTAAAACTACAACCTTGGACTTTTCATAATTGAAATTTATGAATGCGGGAAATATAGTAATAAAATGATTTATACCTCTGAGTATATCAACAGTTAATGATATAAGGAAAAAATACAGCAGTGCAGCCAGCCAGAATGAACCGATAAGAAGAAAAATATCACTAATGCTGTTGTAATTGTATGCCTGAAGGAATCTTGCTGCTATGTAAGATAGAGCAAGTAAAATAAATACAATTACGTAATAGGGTTTAATCCACTGGTAACCGCTTAATGCCTGAAGCCCGTGATAAAACACGTAAAAGTTTCCAATACCGTATATAGTAAGTACAGTTGAAATAAATATAATAAAATCTGATGTTTTCATGGAATTAATAACGCAAAAATTGAATGATACGTTCACATATACTGAACGTTATTTTTCACTTTAAACAATATAAATATAGAAAGCCAATAGAACACAGATTTTCACAGATTATGCGGATTACTGCTGATTTTTTCAAAGAAGTTACTTTTATATAATTGCTAAGCAATTAATCGGGATAGATATTTTATTAAAACGGAAAAGAAAATAAATTGATATAAATTATGATATTGATTATATTTGTAGTTCTAAACTCAGCGGAAGTGGTGGAACTGGTAGACACACCATCTTGAGGGGGTGGCGCCGCGTAGGCGTGGGGGTTCAAGTCCCCCCTTCCGCACAGAATAACACTTAAACAGATGTATTTACAGAAAAAGAGGAATATAGTCCTCTTTTTTTTTATAATTAATTGCTTTTCTGGTAGGTATAAAATTGCAGGATTAGCTTAAATGAACCTGTTATTACCTTAAATCACTTGATTTTTAGTGTAAATAATGATAAATTTGTTGTTTAATATTTTAATAAATTTTAACTTTAAATGGATAACGCTAAGAGAAATTACGAAATCTATATTATAGTTGACGGAAACTTTGAAGATCCGACTGTAGAAGAGATTATTTCCAAATACGAGAAACTGCTCGTTAAAAACGGTACAGAGATTATTAACATTGACAGAATGGGCAGAAAAAGACTTGCATACCCGATTAAGAAAAAAGTCAATGGATACTATATATGTTTTGAGGTGTTAGCTCCTGCTGACGTAGTCGGTAAACTTGAAAAAACATTCAGGATTGACGAGAATATATTAAGGCATCTCGCCGTTTTAATGACCAAAAAAGAGTTAAAAGAAAAGAACGAATATTTCGTAAAGAAAGCCGCCACATTAGCAGCGTTTGAAGCGCAGAAGGCAGCAGAAGAAAAAGCATCAAAGGAAAAAGAAGCTGAGGTGATTGCTGAAACCCCTGAAGAGGGCGAAGTAACCGCATAGGAATAAGAGATTATTAATTAAACATTTATCCGGAGGTACATTATGGCTGAATTTAAGATGCCCGAATTAAACAGTGTAGTAATTGCTGGTAACCTGACAAAGGACCCAATTTTTAGACAGACAACCAACGGAACACCGGTTGTAAATTTTTCGATTGCAAGCAACAGAAGATTCAGGGACAAGAACGAAGACTGGAAAGAAGATGTATGTTACGTTGGAATAGTTGCATGGAACAGACTTGCTGAAAGCTGCAGAGATAAACTGAAAAAAGGAAATGCAGTTTTAGTTGATGGAGAGTTACAGAGCAGGACTTTCAAGACAGAGGACGGTTCTAACAGGACAATTGTAGAAATTAAAGCAAGAAGAATCCAATTCCTCAATAAACGCGGTGCCGGTGACGGAGAGAGAGATGAACCTTCAACGTTTACTGATGAAAGTTTTGATTCATTGCTTTCACCTGAAGATTCGGATTTAATAAAATAATTAGTTAAACTTTAAAAAATAAATTAACTCGGGCGGTACAAGCCGCCCGTTTATAGTAAAATATCATGAAAGTATTATTAAAAAAGGATTTCGATTTAATCGGAACAGCCGGTGAAGTAAAAGAAGTTAAAAACGGCTATGCAAGAAATTATTTAATTCCAAAAGGAATCGCAACTCTGGCTACACCTTCGAGCTTAAAATCATTCGAGGAAGACAGAAGGCAGCAGGGAAGAAAGATTCTCAGGGAAACAAACGATGCAAAGATAATTGCCTCAAGGATTGAAATTGATTCTGTTACGATAACAGTAAAGACTGCAGAAGAAGGCAAAATTTACGGGTCTGTATCTCCTGCTATGGTGCATGACGCTCTTTCAGAAAAAGGTTACAATATTGAAAAGAGAAAGATATTAATGCCCGAGCATATTAAATCACTTGGTGATTATACAGTAGATATTAAACTGTACACTGACGTAATTGCAAAGCTGAAGGTATCCGTTATTAGCGATGAGCCGGCTCCGGAAGAGACAACAGAAGAAACCCCCGCTTAACTAAAAGATTTTCAGGAAATTATATTAATCCATTTCTCAAAAGGGAATGGATTTTTTATTTTACCTTGAAAAACCAACACAATAATTGTATTTTTAATTTTCCCATGTATAATTAATTATAAAAGGACACAAACTTTTGATAGAAGAAAAAACACAATCCGAGCATTCGAAACCGGACATCGTTACAGTAGAAGACGTAACAGTAAGGTTTGCGGGTGATTCAGGAGACGGGATGCAATTAACAGGAGCACAGTTTTCCGATACAATTGCGTCATACGGTAACGATTTAGGTACTTTCCCCGATTATCCGGCAGAAATCCGTGCACCAGCCGGCAGCCTTTACGGGGTAAGCGGTTACACAATCCATTTTTCAAGTCATGATATTTACACACCGGGAGACCAGATAGACGTTTTGGTTGCTATGAATCCTGCTGCTCTTAAAGTAAATATGAAAGACTTAAAAAAGAACGGTGTTATTATTGTTAATACTGATTCTTTTGACAGGAAGAATTTAGAGCTTGCAAGCTACAAAGAAAACCCGCTTGAAGACGGTTCACTTTCGGGATACAATGTTTATCAGATTCCTATAACAAAATCGACATTAGAGACTCTTAAAGAATTAAACTTGCCTTTAAAAACCGCATCAAAGTGTAAGAATTTCTTTGCGCTCGGTGTTGTTTATTGGCTTTACAGTAAATCACCTGAATTAACTTTAAAATGGATTGCTGATAAATTTAAGAAGAATCCCGAATTAGTTGATGCAAATACAAGAGTTCTAAAAGCAGGGTTATATTTTGGTGAAACAACTGAAATATTTAATGCAAGATATGAAGTAAAACCTGCGCATCTTAAAAAAGGAACTTACAGAAATCTAAACGGTAATGAAGCAGTAGCTTTGGGATTGGTCGCTGCTGCAAAGAGGGCAGGTCTGGAGCTATTTCTCGGAAGTTATCCTATAACACCTGCTTCTGAAATTCTTCAGCACTTATCAGGTATGAGACAGTTTGGTGTTAAAACATTTCAGGCAGAAGATGAAATAGCCGGTATTGCAACAGCAATCGGAGCTTCATTTGCAGGACAGCTTGGTGCAACTTCAACAAGCGGACCGGGAATGGCTCTGAAGACTGAGGCAATTGGTCTTGCCGTAATGGCAGAACTTCCTTTGGTTATAGTAAACGTTCAAAGAGGCGGACCTTCAACAGGGCTGCCGACTAAAACTGAACAGGCAGACCTGCTTCAGGCAATGTTTGCAAGAAACGGAGAATGTCCTGTAGCTGTCGTTGCTGCTGCATCTCCATCAGATTGCTTTACGATGGCAGTTGAAGCCGCCAGATTAGCGATAAAATATATGACTCCTGTTATACTTTTAACAGATGGTTATATCGGTAACGGTTCTGAACCCTGGAGAGTAACTACAATTGAAGAACTGCCTGAATTTACAGCTAAATTCAGAACAGACCCGCAGGATTTTCATCCATATTTAAGAGATGAGAATTTAGTAAGGCCATGGGTAAAACCCGGAACTCCGGGAATGGAACACAGGATAGGCGGACTTGAGAAACAGCATATTTACGGAAATATAAGTTACGACCCAGACAATCATGAATTCATGATAAAGACAAGAGAGCAGAAGATACAAAATATTGAAAATGATATTCCTGAACTTGAAATCATTGGAGATAAAGATGCTGAATTGCTTGTGATGTCGTGGGGAAGCACATTCGGAGCTGTTGCATCGGCAGTTGAAAATCAGGTTGCAAAGGGTAACAAAGTTGCGTTTGCGCATTTTAAGTATTTAAATCCGATGCCGAAAAATACTGCGGCTGTTATAAAGAGCTACAAAAAGATACTTGTTCCTGAAGTAAATATGGGACAGCTTTCAAAATTACTAAGAATGAACTACGTAATTGAACCGATACAATATAATAAAGTTAAGGGAACACCATTCAAAGCCTACGAAATAGAATCTAAGATTGAAGAAATTTTAAAAGGAAGTGTGAGGTAAAAAATGAGCGAAAAAGCAGAAACAAAATACACAGCTAAAGATTTCTCTTCGGGTATTGATGTCCGTTGGTGTCCGGGATGCGGAGATTTCTCTGTACTTGCACAGGTTCAGAGGTCTTTTCCTCAGCTTGTCGGAGTTGAAAAAGAAAAGATTGTATTTATATCAGGAATTGGTTGTTCAAGCCGTTTTCCTTATTATATGAATACTTACGGTTTTCATACTATACACGGCAGAGCAGCAGCAATTGCCTCTGGTGTAAAGTGTGCACGTCCCGAACTTTCTGTTTGGATGGCTACAGGTGACGGCGACTGTCTTTCAATAGGCGGTAATCACTTTGTCCATTTACTGAGAAGGAATATTGACATAAATGTTTTACTGTTTAATAATAGAATTTACGGATTGACAAAAGGACAGAATTCACCTACATCTGAGCATGGCAAAGTAACGAAGTCAACACCTATGGGTAATGTTGAATATCCCGTTAACCCTATTGCAATGGCTATCGGGGTAGAAGGTACATTTATTGCAAGAGCTATGGATGTAGACTCAAAACATTTACAGATGCTTATTCAGAGAGCACATTTGCACAAAGGGACTTCATTCATTGAAATACTTCAAAACTGTGTTATATTTAATGACGGTGCATTCGATAATTTCACTTTAAAAGAACACAGGGGAGACAGGGTTGTTTATCTTGAACATGATAAACCAATGGTATTCGGTAAACAAATGGATAAGGCAATTAAGCTCGATGGTTTTACGCCCGTGCTTATTGACCTGAATGACGGTAAACACAGCATTAATGACGCGCTGATTTATAATGAAAAATCAAAAGAACTTGCATACATAATCAGTCAGTTCTCTGATAATCCTGCTATGCCGCTTCCTGTAGGCGTATTTCTCGATATTAATTATACGACATTTGAAGATGACATGACAGCACAGATAGCAGAAGCCAGGAAGAAATTCGGTGAGGGTGATATTAATACACTTCTCAAAGGGAAATCCTACTGGGAAATTAACTAAGTTTAAGATTTAACCAAACAATAAAGGGGCTGTTAGAAATAACAGTCCCTTTTTGTTCTTAATAATTGCATTCGTTTAGTAATCCAGTCCAAGCGAGAACATGTACAAAGGTTCGGAGAACTTTTGCAGGTCATACCTCCATGCAACATCAAACCTGACAGGGAATCCCAGAAACACAATTCTTGCGCCGAATCCCGGTGCAATTAACAGGTCCTTTGTTTTAGCTCTTCCGGAGGGGCTCGAACTTACAAACTGAAGCTTCCTTGTGTCATTCCATGCAGACCCTGCATCAATAAAAAATGCACCCATTATGTTTTGGAATCCGAGCGGCAAAGCT
This sequence comes from Ignavibacteria bacterium, assembly GCA_041859005.1. Taxonomy (GTDB): domain Bacteria; phylum Bacteroidota; class Ignavibacteria; order Tepidaquicellales; family Tepidaquicellaceae; genus CAIKZJ01. The sequence continues at coordinate 506 of JBHELA010000207.1, read as the reverse complement.
CCGAGAATAAGGTATTTGAAGATTGGAAATCTAAGTTCAATATTTGCAAGAGCAAATTTCGAACCTGATTGTGCATTAAAATTAAATCCCCTCAAGGGAGTTACCAAAGTGGCAAATGCATAGTTATCAATGCTTTCCCCAAAAGGAATAACACTATTTTCAAACTGCCAGTTTATCCAGTTATCTATTCCTCCAAGATAAAACTTCTGCGGATTCAATCCAAAGCTTGCTCCTCCGTTAAACCTCATGGCAAAAGTGTAGTTTTCACCGAGCTTAAAATATTTTCTGAAATCACCCATCACTGAATAAAACTCAGAGCTTTCGCTTCCGAGGTAAGGTGATGCGAGTGCTGTTACGATGTATTTCTCGCCTCTTTCTGGGTAAATGTAACCGAACAAAGTATTATCAAATACCATGCTTACAGAAGGGACTATCAGATATTTGTAATTCATCGGTTCATTGCCATTATCGAGATTCTCCCTTGATATTCGCATTAGTGAAAGACC
>JBHELA010000095.1:0-3447 GCA_041859005.1 Ignavibacteria bacterium | reverse complement strand
GTCCTGTAAACGGTTCAAGTATTTTATCTTTTATACCGCTTCTTGACTGGGATGATTTATCAGGTGCTGTTTCATATACCGTTCAGGTTTCTTTAAGCAATAGTTTTTCGTCTTTTGTTGTGAATCAAAGCGGTATAAGTAATTCAAGTTATCAGATTCCTAACGGTACTTTTTCCGGAAACACACTTTATTACTGGAGAGTCAGGGGTGTGAATGGAGCAGGAGCAGGTTCCTGGTCATACATCTGGTCATTCAGAGTAGTATCAGTTCCTTCTCAACCTATTCTACTGTCTCCGCAGAATAATTCAACTAACCAGCCACCAACACCACTATTTGACTGGGACAGTTTGAATTCCGCAAATTCGTTCAGGCTGCAGATATCAGCTGATTCGATTTTTACTGCCTTAATATTTGATACGACCGGTATAACACAGTCAAAACTGCAATTAAGACCAAACTTACTTTCACTAAATCAAAAATACTATTGGCGGGTTAATGCTTCGAACCAAGCCGGTACAGGACTTTGGTCGTTTATATGGAATTTCACCGTAACCCATAGTTCAATATTATTATCAGGAAGTGAAATACCAAAAGAATACAAGATGTTTAATAACTATCCGAATCCGTTTAATCCGATGACGAAGATTAAGTTTGATTTGCCGAAGAGTTCGGGTGTGAGGATTACAGTTTTTGATGTGACGGGGAAAGAGGTGGCTGTGATTGTGAATGAAACACTGCAGGCAGGAAGTTATCAGACTGAATGGGATGCGAGTGCGTATCCGAGCGGGGTGTATTTTTACAGGATGGTTACGGATGGGTTTAGTGAAACGAAGAGGATGATGCTGGTTAGATGAGGAATGACATTATTTTTGAGTTCATATTAATTATGAAAAATTTAATTTTAGTTATATTATCTGCAATGCTCACACTTTTTCTCCCGTTGGAGAATGCAAATGCGCAGTGGGAGCAGGGCAATGGGATATATGGGGGAAGTGTTAATGAGATTGCAGTTAATGGCAATTATATTTTTGCCGGGACAAATTATAATGGTGTTTATTTTTCCACAAATAACGGTATTAACTGGACGCAAACGGCATTGAATAATAAACATGTTGGATCCCTTGCTATAAGCGGAAATAATATTTATGCGGGTACATGGTACTTAGGTGGTGTCATTAGTGGAGGCGTCTTTTTGTCAACGAACAACGGAATTAATTGGACACAAACCACTTTAAATAATCAAAACATCATTTCCCTTTCAGTCAGCGGTAACGATGTCTATGCAGGAACAACTGATAGTGGTGTTTTTCGCTCCACAGATAGCGGTACAAGCTGGACGAAAACTGCTTTGAATAATAAACGTATCAGAGCTATTCTTGTAAACGGTTATAATATTTACGCGGGAACAGAAGATGATTATGGAATGTATGTCTCTACTAATAACGGCGTGAGCTGGATGCAAACAGCTATTAATATTCCTGGTGTATTTTCGTTTGCAACTATTGGAGAAAATATATATGCGGGAACATATTCGGGCGTTTACCTCTCTACGAATAATGGCTATAACTGGACGCAAGTAGGATTGGGCGGTCAATATATTTATGCACTATCGGCTAGCAACAATTATATATGCGCCGGAACATACTCTCATGGAGTCTATCTCTCAACAAATAATGGTTCAAGCTGGAATCAAACCGCTTTGAATAATCAGTTTGTTGTTTCGCTTGCGGTATCAGGCTCTAAGATTTTCGCAGGAACAGTTTATTATGGAGTTTTTTGTTCCACTAATAATGGAGCAAGCTACACTAATACCGGTTTTAATCACCATAATGTGATTTCTCTTGCGGGAGAAGGAAATAATATTTTTGCAGGAACAATGAATGATGGTTTATATCACTCTACTGATAATGGTATGAATTGGACTCAAACTTCTTTGAAAGACTTATCTGTTTTGTCTCTTACTAATCTTGGAAATAATATATTTGCAGGTTCACTTAGCGGAAGCGTCTTTCTTACAACAAATTATAGTGTAAACTGGATGGAAACAAAAATTTCATATAATGGAGTTAATTCTCTCGTAACACTCGATAATACTATTTATGCAGGTATAAGTACCTTTGGTGTCTTACGTTCTACAAATAATGGAACAAGATGGTCCCAGATTGGTCTGAATAATCAACATGTATTCTCACTTGCGATAAACGGCAATAATATTTATGCAGGTACAGGCATGCAATTTCCTAATTTATATGGCAGCGTTTATCTATCTACAAACAACGGCATAAGCTGGGACAGAACCGCTCTGAATTGTCAGGGTGTACATTCTGTTGCGGTACTTAGAAATGCTATTTTTGCGGGTACTTATTATGGTGATACAGATTCCGGGGGTGTTTTTCTATCAACTGATAACGGTGTTAGTTGGAATAAAAATGGTTTTAATCGTCAAAATGTTTGGTCTCTTGTTACTACAGGAAACAATGTATTTGCCGGAACTGACAGTGGAGTTTATCTCACTACAAACTTTGGTATGAACTGGTTAAATAAAAATCTTGGATTCAATACTAACCCAAAAGTGAAATCACTATTAATCAAAGACAATTACATATTTGCCGGAACAGAAAATCAATCCGTTTGGCGGCGTTCACTTTCTGAGATCATTGGCATACGTAAAATAAGCACGGAAACACTATCGGCATTTTTGTTGAGTCAGAATTATCCGAATCCGTTTAATCCGAGGACAGTTATCAGGTTTCAGGTGATAGGTAATAGCAATGTCTCGATAATAATATTTGATATAAATGGAAGGGAAGTGGAAACGCTTGTGAATGAGAGATTGCAGGCAGGAACGTACAGTACGGAATGGGATGCGAGCGATTATCCAAGCGGGGTTTATTTTTATAGGATGCATGCGGGGGATTTTAGTGAGACGAAGAGGATGATGTTAATTAAATAAAAAATTAAAACTATTATGATGAAGACAGGGAAATTAGTTTTCTGCTTTATATTCATAAATTTATTTTTATTGAATATAAATATCTCGTATTCTCAGTTTTTGCAAAACCTCAAAAGGCTTTCATTTGGGAATGACAGAAATCCTTCATTCAGAGCAAGAGATGACGGTTATAACATGTCGAGAATTCCATTTGAATTTTTAATATATGAAAGAGTGAACGGAAATGCTTCGAATATTCTGGTTTCGCGAATCAATTATGATGGTGCTCTTGACAGCGGGTACTATTTAACGAATGATGTTTTCTCAAATATAAATCCCTCGATTGGTTATTATTTCCAGAGTTATCAGGTTACTGAAATTACCACAGCTCTTGCTGTCTGGGAAACGGATAAAAACGGTAATAAGGATATCTATGCCCGTATTTATAAGCAAACCCAGGGATGGCTTCCTGAATTTGCAATAGATAATTCCGCCGGCGAGCAAGCCAATCCTAA
>JBHELA010000484.1:0-2914 GCA_041859005.1 Ignavibacteria bacterium | reverse complement strand
TTTAGCCAAATAGGATTTTCTTCTATGTTAGAGAATGCTTTTGTCGGGTCATTATCAAATTCACGTAATCTATTTAATAAAGTTTCTTTTACCTTCGTATCTATAACTTTTTTTATCTTTTTTTCAGCACTTTCTTTCGTTCCTTTTTTCGTCCCATCTTTTGTTAATGACTTGACATCAATTCTTTGTGTATAACAAGACACATTGACAATAATTTCTTTTAATGGTTTGTTTTTGAATTGCAGTTTTTTCAGTTCTTCTTCCGAAAAGGATTTTGCTATACTACCTTTTTGCCTAATATATTCCTTAATAAACTCTTTTAATTTACAAGAAGCAATTTTATCTATTTCGTTTTTAGAAATCTTTTTAGATAATTCTATTCGGCTCCATGAATTAGTTCCATAAACTGTTTGATCGTGCAATTGTCCGCGAGGCGTTTGCTGAATGGTCTTATTTGTTCCACCTTTTTTCTTGGTAACATTTACATTTTGAGTAGCAATCTTGTTCTTAGCTTTTATTGAAATCAGAATATTTTCCAACTGAAGTTTAGCTTCTGACCTAAATTCATTTAAAGGCATTGGCGGATTAAATTTGAGTTTTCCGTGCTTGTCTCTATAAAGTTCTTTTTGCTCAATATACCCTACAGCCTTAGCTCGTTCTTCTTTACTTAAATTGCTCAACTCGTAATTATCGAGATAGATATAATCATCTACTCCTTTTTGTATTCGTGCATTTAAGTTGTTTAAATACTGAATAATACTTCGTTTTGTGAATGCAATAGTAAGAGCATCCATGGCATGATGACGATGGTCGTTACGTTTTGTCCAATCTTTAATTCGAGATATTTGCCTGCCATCTTTGTCTTGATAATACTCTGTTAGTCCTAATTTATTGTATTTATCCCAATTCAGTTCCTGCATCACATCTACTAATTGCCAATCTTCACGTAAACGATCGGTTATAGCCCCGGTAGTAGGGACAACAAATCTCACTAAGTCTTCTAATATTTCACGGGCTTTTTTTGCTATGTATTGAGTGTCTCTCAAATCGCGTTCTATAAAACCGGATGGAATGTCAGCCTCCTCCATTAACAATTTATTGCGTTTGGTTTTTGAAATCGACCCATTTTTATACAATTCTTCTACTCGAGTTTGATAATCAGATAACCACTGGGTATCATATTTCTCTTTTACATAATCGAATGCCGTAACATTGCTTTTTTCAATGTTGACACTACGGCTTTCTATTGTTTTATTTGAAAAAGAATCATCGAAAAGCTTAGCTTGAGGAATAATATGCTCAATATCAAATTCTTTACTAAATAGCTTTTCTTGCGGAATATATGTATTGGAATAAAGAGTCTTATAGCCGTTATCTTTTAATTCAAGATATAGTTTGTAACGAATTATATCGTTGCGACTAACATTGTTTATTCCGAATTCATTCTGAAGTATTGATCTATATTTTTCATGTTCGAGATTGGCTTGAGAAATGGCTTTGGTCATTTCCTCTCGTTCTTTGGCACTTTTTTTCAGTTCTCGTGCCAATTCTATACGTATTTCATCGGGCTTCCCATATGCATTAATAACTCCGTTTACCACATTTATCATCTGATTCAGAATCTTCTCTACCACAGGATTACGCAAGCTATTTCGTGGCAAGAGTTCCAGTTTGTCTTTATAAACCTTTTTGTCTAATTCATCCTTTGTGAATGACTTCTTGGAATGACGATAGCCGGCATATTCACAAGCCAAGCTATATTCGCTGCCATCTTTCATATATGGCAGAATCTTGCGCATTGCTTTCGTACAAAGACTTCCATAATCCGGTTGGAATGTAACGGATGCAATGAGTTTTGCATACTCTTTCTCAAAACCGTATAGAGTAGAAATTTTATCGACTAGTTTTTCGTTTCCGGTCTTTGAATTATCTCCTTCAAACGAATATAGCAAATGCCATAATTGATATGCCGGCTGCTGTTCAAATGCTTTACCTTCAAGAGATGAATCAAAATGCAATATTTCTGTATTGTAGCCTAATGCGTTAAAAACAGGTTCAACTATTCCTATAACTTCTGAAGATGACACTTTAGAAAAATCGTATTCACCATGACCACTCAGTTCAATAATCTGCTGATATACTTTATATAAAGCCGCTTGTGTGCGGTTACCTTCAACCTCCTTGAAGTTTAAATCCAAGTCTTTATAGTTTTTAAATAACAATTTTAGGATTGCTTCTTTTGATAGCCTTTCTTTGATAGATAGTTCGGCAAAAAGGGCATCTTTTTCTTCTTGTTTCAAACTTTCGCCATTAACACTAAGATTATTTAGTACCTGCCATATTTTAAAATCTTGAAACAGAGGTGACGATTTAGGACAGACTCTCAATCCTATAGTTTTAATTTTCTTTTTGCCATCCGCTTCCACTTCTATTTGTTTGTTTTCAAACTCACATAATGAGATCAATCCTTTTTGAGATTTTAGCGGGCGTTGATAGAATATTATTACATCACGGATCTCTTTTTTCAAATCAGCAGTTAATTCCTTATGGAATTTTGATTGGGTTTCCCATATTTTTTCAAACTCATCTAAATAATCTTGCCGATAAAAAACCTGATTTTTTAAACTATAATTTGGATTTTCATCCAGTTCTGCCATTTGGTATTGTCCGACAGTTTGTTTGTTAAAATATAGTTCCTTACTGCGGTCACTGATGGCTCCAAGATAGCCGCTCGAACTATTAATTTGAATATTTATTTGCTGAATTACTATTACAATTTGTTCCAAATCCATTTTCACGGAGAGTGCTTTTACTCGCCATTCATAATTCTCCTTTTTTTGTTCTTCTGTTTTGCCTTGACGCTTTATGCCGACTAATTCAAATCCATTTTCTTTAAAATGTTTGGCAAAAATAG
>JBHELA010000230.1:0-4757 GCA_041859005.1 Ignavibacteria bacterium | reverse complement strand
TGCAGATTCAAGTAAATACCCGCTTCTTAATAAAATTAAAGATGATAATTTTGACAACATTCCTGAAGTAAATCGGGCAGAAGAAATTGATGCATTTATAGTCTCTATTAAGGAGCATTTAGAAAAATCCGGTTACGATTTAAATGGAAAACAAATTGTATGGGTAAATAATGACAGAGTATATAAGAATAGCAAAGAATTCTTTACAATTGAAAAATATGAATATGAATCATCTCCTTTTGCATCGGTGTATAAATATAGCCATAATGTTGCCCCATCAAAATCTGCCTTAGGTGTTAACGGCTGCACAGATTGCCATAGCAATGATGCTGATATCTTTAATGCATCAATAGTAAAGTATCCATTTGGCGAAGACGGTAAACCCGTTACAGAACCGCAGTATTCAAGAATGGGGCTTTCGGCTTTTACAATATATCTCGGCATGTTTCGAGAAGAATACTTAAAACCAATATTCTATTCCGGGTTTGTTTTATTAGTAATATCTTTATTAATTATCTTAATCTTAAAGTTTATACCCAAAGAAATTAAAAGTAAAATACCTGAAGGTAAACACGCTTTATACATTACTCTAACCTTTGTTGTGTTTCTGATATTTTCAATAATACTGTATTTAAAATCAGGAATGATTGATTACATTTTACCGTCCAGATTTTCACTAGACGCAAATCATTTTTTGATATCAATTGCAAATATGATTATCGGAATAATTTTCCTTAATACTTTATATAAAAATTCGGAGGAAAAATTGATGCAGAAACTATTAATTATTTCATTAATTATTTCCGCAATTACCGGTTTCCTAATGGTAATTCAATTCAATGCTATAACACCGGTTGTAAGATATGCATATACAATTTTTGATTTAAGTCAGGTATTGCTAATTTTAACTATGGTATATATTTCAATTAAAAAAATGTATTCAAATAATTTAAAAACGATATAAAATGGAAACAGAAAAGAAAATAGGAATAATCGCTTGTTCAGGTGCCTCAAACACAGGAGCATATTCTGATTTAGTATCAAGAAAACTTATGAAGATGTAAAAGGCTAAAATGTTATGTCTTGCAAGGTTTAGTATTGATGAAAAATTTGCCGAAGGATTAAAGCCTCAAATCGGGAGTTACATTGTTCTTGACGGTTGTACGATAAATTGCGCGGAATTAATCATGAAGAAAGCAGGTGTTAATGATTTTGTCCATATTAATACTACTGATTTCGGAATAGTCAAAGGCAAAACTCCGGTAACAGAAGAAAAAGTAGATGAGATTGTTGAACATATTTTGAAAACAATAAAATAGATTATTAAAACAGAAAGCAATTCCTAATTCGAGAGGAAAAAACGAACTTGAAATGTTAAAACGAAAAGAGGCAGAACTAATTAGTAAATCAGACCCTTTTCATAAGCAATAAACATAATAATTTTAAATAATTATACTTTTAAGAACAGGAAAGAAAATGTGGTTAAATAATTTAGAACAAGCAAAAGAAGATGCTATAAAAACACAGAAGCCAATCCTTCTTCAGTTTGAAATGGATGGATGCGGCGGTTGTAAAAAGTTGTATGAAGAAACTTATACAAATCCAATGGTTCAGGAAGAAATGAATGAGTGGTTTACTCTACTTAAACTTGACCTTATAAAAGACAGAGAAATCAGAAGGGAGTTATCAGCATACTGGACTCCGTCTTTTTACTTTCTGGATAGCAAAGGAAAATCACACTATAATTTTAACGGGTATATACCGGCAAATGAATTCAGTATAATTCTCAGACTTGGTTTTGCAGAGGTTATGATACCCAAAGGAAAATATGATGATTCTATTAAGGTGATGAGCAAGGATATTGAACAATTTGAAAACAATCCGTTACTACCAAAGCTTTTAGCACAACGCGGAATTGCTAATTACATTAAATCAAAAGATAAAAGTTCTTTTATGAAAATAATGAAAGAAATACAACTGAAATATCCGGGTTCACTTGAATCAAGAATGTATTTCTGGGATGATTTATAATTTATATATGTCAGTAGATATGCTAAACAAGAACGGTAGAAACCGAAAAAGGATTATTCCGTTTGAAATATAAATATTACACTATCTAATTTAATCTAACAAGTAATACATAAATCGGATTTTTCAACGTATTCAATTTGAATTGTTGAGTGAGAGATTTCAAATTTATCGTTAAGCGTAATATTTATGTTATTCAGTACGTCATTATCGAAAACGTAATCACTTTTTACTACGATATGTACAGTTAATGCAGCCTGAGATGTACTTAAACTCCAAATATGTAAATCGTGTATTTCCTTTACTCCTTCAATACTCATTAAATAGTCAAACACACTCTTGATATCAATGTTTTCAGGGACTGCATCAATAGATAATCTGATTGTTTCTTTCAATAGCTTATAAGTCATAGTGAATATTACACCAACAATCATCAAACTGACCAAAGGGTCTAGCCAATAGAGTTTGTATATAGTGATGAAAATTCCTGAAACAACAACACCCGCAGAAACAAGAGCATCAGTAAGCATATGCAGGAACGCACTTTTTAGATTTAAATCCTTTTCTTTATCTTTAATAAACAGATAAGCGGTAAAACCATTAATAAGTATTCCTATAAAAGCAACTGATATTACAGTCATCCCATCAATTTGTACAGGGTTGTAAAACCTATGCACTGATTCCCAAATAATAACACCAAGTGCAACCAGCAGTAGAATTGAATTTATGAGAGCAATTAAAATAGAACCCTTTTTATAACCGTAAGTAAATTTTTCCGTTGACTTCTTCTTGATGAGCATAGCGGCAATTAATGCGAGAACAAGAGAAATGACATCGCTGAAGTTATGTCCGGCATCAGAAATTAATGCAACGGAATTAGATATTAAGCCGTAAAATATTTCTATTGCAATAAATGCAACGTTTAATATTATACCAATAACGATTGGTTTATTATAAACTACATTATTATGGTTGTGTTGTTCTTTCAATGCTATTAAATAGATGTCAATCTAAAATATTTGAATAAATATAAATATCCAATTAAATAGGTTAAACTGCATAGATTCCTCTTTCATTCGTTCTAATTTTTATTACATCTTCAACAGAAGTAACAAATATTTTGCCATCTCCTTTTAATCCTGTATGAGCATTCAACTGAATAGTATTCACAACATTCTCTACCATATCATTATTTACCACAACTTCCAATTTCACTTTATGAACATAATCTATACCGTCAAGATTAATTTTGCTTTCAGTATCTTTTGCATTAGTTTTTCCAAAACCTTTTATATCTGAAATTATTACGCCTGGTAAATTTTCTATTTTCTGTAATTCAGCAACTACATCTAAAAGTTTATTCGGTCGGATTATTGCTTTTATTTCTTTCATATAAATATCCTTAAACGGACAGAGAAAATCTCTGTCCGTAATTTTAATTTTTAAATTTCTTTTTCAACTTTACGCTTTTCAAACCAACCATATAATGAAGGTATAAGCAGCAATGTTAGTAAAGTTGAACTGATTAAACCGCCGACAACAACAGTAGCCAAGGGTTTCTGAATTTCAGAGCCGGCACTCGTTGAATAAATCATCGGAATTAAACTGAAAATTGCAATCAAAGCTGTCATTAAAACAGGTCTGAGTCTATCCATACTTCCTTTAATTATTGCCTCATTCAAGTCTAACGACTCTTCTTCGCGAAGCTGTGCGATATGCGAAACTAATACGAGACCATTAAGCACAGCAACACCAAACAAGACAATGAATCCAACTGACGCCGGAACGGATAAATACAAACCTGAAATCCAAAGTGAAAACACACCGCCAATTAGTGCAAAGGGTAAATTGGTAATTACGAGCAACGCAAGACGGATAGACCGAAAAGTAACGAACAACAAAAGCATAATTAAAGCAATAGCCACAGGACCAATAATTAATAATTTGTTCATTGCTCTTTGCTGGTTTTCAAACTGCCCTCCCCAGGTTAAGAAATAACCCGCAGGTAGTTTAACCTTTTCTTTAATCTTTTCTTTTGCTTCTTTAACAAAACTGCCGATGTCTCTTCCCTGAATGTTCATTTCAATTCCAATTCTTCTTAACCCGTCATCCCTGCTAATTTGAACGGGTCCTTCTGTAAAGGAAATGTTTGCCAACTGCGTTAAAGGTACATTCATACCGGATTTTGTGGGAACTAAAATGCTGCCGATAGTTTCAACAGAATTTCTATACTCTTCAGGAAGTCTGACGGTAATATCAAAATTTCTGTTTTCTTCATAAAATTTCGAAGCAGATTTCCCTGCGACAGTTATCTCGATAACATTTTGAACATCACTTATATTCAAACCGTATCTTGATATTTTATTTCTGTCAATTTCTATTGTCAGGTAAGGTTGACCAGTGATTTTTTCAGCAAGCAGATCGGTGCCCCCTTCTATTTTTGAAAGAACACGAGCGATTTCATCAGCCTTGTTTTTAAGTGAATCGATATTTTCACCAAAGAGTTTAATAATGAGTTGTGCTCTTGTCCCGGCAACTAATTCATCTATGCGGCATTGTATAGGCTGGCTGAACCCAAATCCAATTCCTGGAATTTCTTCGATTGACTCACGCATTTCATTAGTAAGTTCTTCCCTTGTGATATCACGCTTCCACTCGCTTTTTGGAGTTAGTATACCAACATATCCGGTTTTATCAACACCGCGAGTATCCAAAGCAACACCGGTTTG
>JBHELA010000337.1:0-2774 GCA_041859005.1 Ignavibacteria bacterium | reverse complement strand
TAGCCTTAGTATATTCAAGCAGGTTCAGAAGATTATCTACATACGGGATTTCGAGTTCAGCAATCGGAGCTTTAATTCTTGTAAGTTCATTTTTATATGTATTATACTTATCATCACTTAAATAATCACCTTTTTCAAGACTTAATAAATCCTTAAGTATTTCTGCGGATACGTCGATATTATCAAAAAGCGGAAGAGCTTCAAAAAGTTTCGGGTGAGCGCTTATCAGAATGCGCTCTTCTTCGGTAAAACTTTCACCAAAGGTTTTTAAATCAGGTAAAACAACTTTATCGCCTCTGAGTTTTTTGCCTATGTAATTATTTATCAGCACGCCAAACTGTGCATCGGGAGTGAGCATATCAACAACTCTATTCAATGGAGTTGACTGACTGTACTTTGTGTATTTATGCCTGTTATAATATTCGACTGGTTCGGGTATAAGTAAATACAGAAACAGTTGATCGCTTAACTGATTCGGAACAAATTCTAAAAAAAGCTTCTGCCATTGTTCAATAACTTTTACGCTTGTACTCATAAGCAACTGCCAGCTTATTCTTTCAAACATCATTTCATTGTTGTATATGGAGTCCTGTCCGAATGTTTTTCTGCCCGACCACAGAACTTCTGCGATTGCAGCAGTACGGGGCCAGATGCGGGTATCAACATTATTAGAGTCAACGAGTTCTGCCCACATAGTGGCTTCACCCCCGAGAATAAACTTCTTTTCGTAATCGGTTAAATCTATTCCTGCAGGCAGAGGGTCATTATAGTAATGGTCAACCATGCTCTGGCAAAGGTCAATATAATAACCGTTTGAAAGTATTGAATAGTAACCGTTCTTAGCTGCTGTTACCATCCCCTGCTTTCCCTGCCATGAATGTATAACAATACTTTTAGGAAGGTCGGTGCTGAGTATTTCATCCCAGCCAATCATTTTCTTGCCGTACTTTTCAAGAATCTTCTGAATGCGTTTGTTGAAGTATGCCTGAAGTTCGTGATTGGTATTTAAGTTGTTTACTTTTTTAAACTCCTGAATTGATTTGCTTGAATCCCACTGCTTGCCGCTGTTTTCATCACCGCCTATATGAATATATTCATCGTTAAACAAGCCGGACATTTCACTGAAGAACTTATCAAAGAAAACGTAAGTTTGTTCTTTAGTAGGGTCGAAGGTTGGATCAAATACTCCGTAGTGTCTTTCAATTTCATATTTACCCGGAAGACTTGCATATTCCGGGTAACCGACAAACCATGATGTTGAATGCCCGGGAATATCGAACTCTGGAATAACACGGATTCCCCTGTCGTTAGCGTATTTAATAATTTCTTTTACATCTTCGTGAGTGAAGTACTGTCCGTCAGAGCCCAATTCATGAAGCTTCGGAAATGTTTTGCACTCTACGCGAAAGCCCTGATCTTCGGAAAGATGCCAATGAAAGACGTTCATTTTTACCATTGCCATGGCATCAAGATTTCTGAGTATAACAGACTTAGGCAGGAAATGTCTGCAGACATCAATCATTAGACCGCGCCATCTGAATCGGGGATAATCTTCGATTTTCAGACAAGGAAGATAAATATTATCTGCATTAGTCTGAATAAGCTGGTAAATTGTTTCTATTGCACGTATGGCACCGATATCAGTTGCAGAATTCACAAGTATCTTATCAGATGTTATTTCAAGTGTATAGCTTTCATCAGTGTTAACATCAGGTGCTGAGATAGCCTTACTGTTTATTTCCAGTACGGGTTTACCGGATTCAGATAAATTAGTATCATTCCATGGAAGGACTAACCGATTTATTATGTCAGTTTTTCTGCCGATGTAATTCTCAAGTTTCTCAGACTTCTTTCCTGAGTAAATAATTTTATACCCGTTGTTAAGTTTTAAAATTCCTTCACCGGCAAGGTTTAATTTTTGAGGATACGGAACAAGATAGTCAGTAGGTTTTAAATCATCTTTCGGAGTTTGTGCATAGGACAGACAAGAAGTAAAAGAAACAACAATGATGATTATTAATCTTAAAATCTTCTTCATGTAATTCTAATTTAAATACTTTTCGGGATCAGAGAGAATTTCCGCCAGCTTGAAATAATACTTGGAAACATGAATGCCGTCCATGAGACAGTGGTTTACCTGTACTGAAAAAGGCATCATGATTTTCCCATCCTGTTTAAAATGCTTGCCGAATATTATTCGCGGAATTGAATCTTTATAACCTGTTCTCATCGGATTTGTGACGCTTGTGAATGAAACCCAAGGAAGTGATGAAATAAAGATAAGGTCATCTTTGCCTTCCTGGTCTTCACCGACGATGATTTTTCCCTTTGCTTCATCTGAGGCTTTTTGATATTCATCTGTGAAGTCTGTGAATTTCTGTTTATAAGGAATTATAAAATTTGTATAAACGTCCTGGTCGGATATCATTGCGACACCGGGATGAACAACGTCATGAATTACAATCTTATCATCCTGCGTAATTCTGTACCTGAATTCTTCAATTTCATTGCAGGAATGCATTACAGCATAAAGTACAGTTCTGAAAAGTGAGTACCTGTTCTTTTGGGAATACCTGAAAGTACACGTGATATCCAAATTTGTGCAAATATTGAAATATGGTATTTCAAAATTCTTAAAGAATTCAAAATGCTTCTTTCGTTTCCAGTTTTCTTTTTCTATGTATTTCAAGGTGGTATTATAATATCTTTTCAAAAAAAAGGAAATCTATAACCGGAACAGTGATTATTTCATACTTGCTTTTGGAATATACATC
>JBHELA010000253.1:0-3206 GCA_041859005.1 Ignavibacteria bacterium | reverse complement strand
TAATATACTTCTGAATGTATAAAGCAAAAATACCTGAGAATATTGCTATTGCAGGAAACATATACAAGCCGTATCTGCTGTTGAAATAACCGGCAGGTTCAGAATTTGGCAATTCAATTATTACCTGCCCTTTGTACATTAATATAAGGCTAATCGGCAAGGCAACCCAGAGGACATAGACCGGAAATGATTTAGAGTTGAATTTATTTTTAAAAGCATAGACAAACAAAGCAAGAACAGCCAGGACAACATATAGATTCCCTGAATATAATAATACTGAGCTTACATATACTTTGGCAGACAGCAGAAAATTATTCTTTGTTAGGAGTCTTCCTGCGGCTTCGTAATACTGAAGCTGATAAAGAGTAGAGAACCTGCCACGTGAGAACTCAAGTGCATCACCGTAGAAGAGCCAGTTGTACCAGAACCATACAATTATTAAAAGAATGGGAATGAATCCGTAAATGAAAGAATTCCGAATTGGTTTTTCCTTATCTCTTAATGAAATTACAAAGACTATCAAGATTGAAACTATAGCAACAGGCCAAGCATCATACCTTGAACCAACTCCGAGAGAGATAAAAAACGAAGACCATAAAAGATGTTTCAACTTTTTCCTGTCAGCCCAAAGAAGAAGAAAATAGAAACTACAGATAATTAGAGTAAGGTACAACTGTTCGGTCATAGATGTTGTCTGGAAGTAAAGTATGTTATAATTTAACACATAAACCAGAAACCCAAACCATGTTGCAATAACGTTATTCGTCAACTTCTTAATGGACAGGAAAACAACGGCTGCACTGATAACAAATAACGGGAAGTTCATGATTGCAGCTGCAAGTCCCGTCTGCCAGAGAAAATCCACGTATGCAAAAGGCATCAGAAGAAGATTAGGAACGGGAAGCCAAACAGTACCTATCTGATTTATCAAACCCGGATTGTAAGCATCAAAGAATCTACGTGCAGCTTCAAGTCTGTAAATCGAATCGCGGTATGCAAAATTATAATCGAAGTAGTATGATAATATCTGTGAAATTAATCCCAGTATAACAGTAATAAATACTGCATAGTTAAAATAATACTTTTGTTCGGTTTCAACAATGTTGATTACAGCACTATGCGTCTTCAGCATTTATTTTCTGTTTAATGAATCAAGTTTCATCTTTGCATTCATATCCTGAGGATTAATACTTAGTATCTTTGCATAAACTTCTTTTGCTTTTGATGTATTTCCTTCCTGAAGATAGACATCTGCAAGTCCGCCATAGGCATTAATATTTTTACTATCCTTTTCAAGAGCTTTGTTGAAATATTCTTTCGCCTCAGGATTTTTATTTAGACCCAAATAGCACATTGCAATATTATTAAAGTAACCCGAAGCAGAAGCCGGATTTAGTTTTGCTGCTTCATTCAAGTCTTTAATTGCATCTTCAAACTTGCCTTCCTGATAGAGCTGGAATGAACGTTTCTCATAGATAGCTAACTGGTTATTCTGTACGCTGCCGGACATGTTATCGGGTATATTACTCTGAACACTTCCCTGCCCAGATTTCAGCATATCAAGAATACTTTTTGAATCCCTGTAATTCGGAACTATGGTCTGAAGTTTTTCAAGCATCCTTACAGCATCGGGAATATTTCCTTTCTGCTGATAAATATTACTTAACTGGAAATAGCCGTCGGGTGCGAGACTATCTATCGATATACCTTTCTTGAATTTTATTTCGGCAGAGTCAATGTTTCCTCTAATAAGAAATATAAGTCCGAGATTATGATGAGCAAGAACTGAGTTATCGCGTATTTCAATTGCGCGACGGTATCTCTTTTCAGCTTCGGCATAATTCTTTTTGTTAGCATACATATTCCCTGCATTTACAAGCAAGACGTTACCCTCTTTACCGTCAGCTGTCATGTACAGAGTTTCGTTATTCTTCCATTCTGCATTTCTGGCGAAAGTTAAATAAGCAAAGACGACAATTATTATTAGAAAAACTGTTGTCAGAAATCCTTTATTCTTTTCATTAGCATACTTAACTATAATGAAAGATATAAGGATTGAAAGAGCAAAAGATGAAAGATACAAAAATCTTTCTGCCATATAATTCATAGTCGGAATGAAGTTCATAACAGGAAGCAGAGAAATGAGTATGAATAAGATTGAAAACGATACTTCACCGTATTTCTTCTGAAGGTAGAATGAGAATAAAAGTAAAGCAATCACAAACAAAACCGACAATATTACTTTTATGTCGCCGATTGAATATGAATCGGGCAGAACACCGTTGTAATGATAAAGCAGGTTCACAGGAAAAACGAGCAACCTGAAATATACTGGAACTGTCTTAAGCATAGTGTAAACTGCTGTAGACGTTTCCTCACCAAAGAAATACATGTACGTTGTCCTGTCAACAACATCTTTCAGTACGAGGTACCGAATGAGAATAAAAACAATAGTAACGGCAATAAATAAAACGTAAGGCAGGATGTTTTGCTTAAACCAATCCATTCTCCTTTTCCTGAAGAAATAATCATACACAAATAATAATGCAGGAGTAGTAACAATCATTTCTTTTGAAAGCAGTCCAAGGAAATATGCAATCAATGATATTACAAGAAATGATTTTGATTTACTTCCCTCTGAATATTTTATGTAAAACAGAAACGATAAAAAGAAGAACAAAGTTGTAAGTGAATCCGTCCTGCCGCTTATCCAGCTGACGGCTTCCGTGTGGATTGGATGAACTGCAAATATCAGTGCTCCGATCAATGCAGACAGGATGCCGTGCTTATATTCTCCAAAGAGTTTTAAAAGAATAATTAACAATAATAAGGAGGCTATTGCATGAATGATTACGTTAGTAAGATGAAAACCAAAGGGATTCAGTCCCCAGATTGCGTAATCAATTGTGTACAGGGTTGATACGACAGGACGATAGTACCTGCCAATAACCTTATGGAAACCTTCCTCAGCCGTGAAGAACTTAGGAATGTTTGACAGTACAGTAATAGACTGATTATTCTGGACAACGCTTTCATCGTCGAATACAAAATCGTTATTAAGCGAATTGAAATAGACAAAGAACGCAACCAGTGCAACGATTAGATATAATAGTTTCTTGTTTTGCATCATGACATTATAACTTTGCAGCAACCACAAAAGTTGCTTTTATTTGTTCAATTGTTCCACCGTTATCATCTATAGCTTC
>JBHELA010000224.1:0-3778 GCA_041859005.1 Ignavibacteria bacterium | reverse complement strand
GAATTCAGTTGTAAACTTCAATACATATACTACATCTACTCCCAGCTGCTCAAATACTTCAAGTCTTTCATGAGTTGTTGACAACAGTTTTATCTCATTGACACGGTTCCTGAGAACCAAGCGCGGATGAGGGTCAAACGTGACAATAACCGTTCGGCCGCCGAACTTATTCTTTAATTCCTTAAGTTTATCTATAACTACTCTATGCCCTCTATGGACACCATCAAACGTTCCTACTGTTACAATACTTTTCTTGTCGTAATTACTTTTATCTAAATGTCTGTATATTTTCATCAACTAATATAACCGAGGTATGATTTATTTCCTCCTCAGATTATGCTATATTAAAATTTATTTTAAACCCTTAAGACATTCCAGTATAGCTTCGAAATTAGGAAGGTCACCCGCACTTTCAAGTACTTCTGTGTAAGCAATCTTACCATCTGAATCAACCACAAATGCCGCACGCTTGGAGACACCGTTCATACCAAGAACGAATCCACCATCTGCATATTTTGTTCCGTATGCTGCCGAAATAGTTGAATTAAAATCACTTAAAAGAGGAATAGTAATTCCATTAGCCTTTGCCCATGCTTCCTGAGTGAAGATTGAATCTACACTAATACCAAGAACTACTGCGTCCATAGCTGAGTATTTCTCGAATCCTTCAGACACTGTGCACATTTCTGTTGTACAAACACCTGTGTAGGACAAAGGGTAGAACAAAATAACTACTTTCTTACCTTTGTAATCAGAAAGAGAAAATTCTTTTGGCTCACCTGTAGTATTTTTAGAGAATAACTTAAAATCCGGGGCAATATCACCAATTTTAAATGCCATTTTTGTTAATCCTTTCTAAATATTTAATAATTTTCAGTATTTAAAGAAATAACATGAAATATAAACAAATCAAAATCCATTAACAATGCGAAGAAATACAAGAAAAATGTAAATGTTGCGATTTTGTGCTATTTTTAAGGGTGTGGAAATTATGATAGACCCCGGGATATATCTAAGCCTAATTTAACCCTAATTAGACCCTAATTATAAAAATTAAATTCATTCTTTGAATGCTTAAAAACAGCACGAAAACGCTATTTTCTTACAAAGGAAAATATAGACCGGAAATCTAATTGATTTATTAAGTCAGAGTTTTGAAGAGACACAAATCGCAGTTTATTACACTTGAAATTTAAAAACAACTTCCATAATTTTTCAGACTTTTAGAAATATAAACAATTAATAATGAAAATCTCAAGGTTTGGGTTCGTATTTTTAGTTTTAGTATTAACAATGGGTTTGTCATCCTGCGGCGGCGAAAAGGGAAAAGTGATTAACTATTTAGAAAAGATTGAAAAATATGTAAGGTCAGATGAATACAAAAAGGCAGGAATGGGTTTTATTGATCAAAGTATCGTTACTTCACCTAATGGTGAAAAATCATTTGATGAGAACAAATTTAATGAGCTTGTAATCGGATTAGTTGAATCTAAAGATATGGAAATCTGTCAGTCAGTCGGATTAAAGGACAGGGAGGAAGCCGGAGCCTTAGTAAACAAATACATGGCGGAACCCGATGTAAAAGAACTTACTGAGAAGATTGACAAAGCGATGACTGATATAGCAATGGAGTTTCAAAAAGAGGGAATGGCAAAAGTAAATGCTTCAATGCCGCCTCAAAATAACGACCCTTTAGATCCAAATCCGAAAATTGAACAACCTAAAAAATAATTTTATCAATTACATGCCGGTAAAATCCGGCATGTAATTTAAAATTCGTTTATTAGTCCAAAGTGTATTTTCCCGTCAAGAATACCATCTTCCTTTGCAATTGCATAATTAACACCGATAAGCCCTATGGCTGTCTCAATCCTTATCCCAAGCCCATAACCAAAAAGAAAGCCTTCCTGTTTTGGAATGTTGTTTAAAGGGTCTTCAGGTCTATAGTAATAACCCGGGTCAGCAAACACCGCAGCAAAACTTTTTCGAGAAAACGCATAGCGAAGTTCAATAGTGCCGTATGTAAATCGGGATGCTCTAAATTGTTCTTCACGGTATCCGCGGATATTTTTAATACCTCCAACCTTGTAAAAATCTGCGTCCTCCAGTTTATCCGAGTCTATCTGACCTGCGAAAAACCTGATAAGCAGGGATTGACGCCTGAAGAATGAAAAGAACACATCAACATCCATTGAATATCTCTGCAGAGAAAAAGACTGGTCAGCAGAATTTATCGAACCGATTCTGTTATAGATTTTCTTATCGCCGTATGTAAACAAGGCTCGGTACAAGAATCCGCTATTTGGAATAAAGACATTATCGCGGCTGTCATACCGAATCTCTGTACCCGCATAAAGAATTCTTGAGTCTGCAACAGTAAACATTGCTAAAGAATCTTCCGGCGGAATAACCCTGTCAATACCCGCTGTAAATCCGAATGTAAACTTATCTGTCAAAAGAATATCTCCTTTTGCATCAAACTTTCTCCTTGTGTAACTTGTATCCTGAAGCCGTTGTAAAAATCCTGCGCTTAAATTCAGGGGCAAGTCAAAAAAGTACGGCTCTCCGAACTTAAGTTCAAGCTCCTGTATAGATTTTGTTTCCTGCTGCCAGCGTGCATCCAGTCTTCTTGCTGTGCCGAAAAGGTTTCGGAACGACAGGTTTATTAATCCTGTAAAGTAACCGCTTTCCGTTTCATTGGCGGGAGGTACATACCCGATAATACCATCAAATGTATTTGTATTCCCTTCTTTAACGTTAATAAGCAGTCCGGACTCTTTCTTATTTGTAAGGGTGTAAATCATAGGCTGGTCAACAGTTTCGAAGATATTAAGTCGCTCAAGCCGGAACTTCATATTATTTAAATCTTCACGCGTAACAGATTTGCCCTTTTCAATCTTTAATTCCCGAAGAATAACATCATCTTTTGTGTCTGAATTTCCTTTAATTCGTACATTGGAGATCATTACACTTGATTCTTCTTTTACAGAAATCTTAAGGCGGATTTTAGGGTCAGTATTTTCATTATAAACAGAAATCTCATCGATGTATATTTTTGTAAACAGACTTCCCTTTTTCTCATATTCATCGAGAAGGTATTTTATGTCGCCGTTGAGTGTGTTTTGATCAAGCACTTCACCTACTTTTGTATCAAAGCTGCTTTTTATCTGATCAACAGTAAAAACATTATTTCCTGATATGATAATTTCGCCAAGTTTTACCTGTTTACCTTCTTCAATAGTAATCGAAATATCAACGTACGAAGAATCGCTGTTGTACACGAATTTCGGGTTAACAATACGGGCGAACAGATACCCATAATCACGATATTTAGCTCGAATGGATTTAAGGTCTGAGTTGAACTGGTCCTGAAGGAATGGTTTGTCAGTTTTGAGGACCATTGAATTCTTGATTTCGTTGTCGTTGAAGAAATAATTTCCTTCAAGAGTAATTGAACCAACAAGAGTTTGAGATTTTAGGGGCGATGAAAACAGGAATAGAATTACTGCAAGAACAAAGGAATATCTTTTTAGATAGAATGCAATAATTATACTAACCTTTTTCAAAGCGATTAAAGAATAAACTACTTTTGTGCAACAACTACAATACCCGTTCCAGCTTCGTTATCGGTTTTAGTGTCAAGCCACATTAATATCAGCACAAACCATAAGGTAAACAGATAGTATAACGGAAGTATAAGAATCAAGATTTTTGAAACACCTGCTATAAGTATAGGATACTTAATTCCGAATCTCCAGGAGATAGTGCCGTATTTACC
>JBHELA010000101.1:0-2831 GCA_041859005.1 Ignavibacteria bacterium | reverse complement strand
ACGGATAATGCCGATAAAGAATGCAGGCAGATTATCAGAAGCGTTCTTCGCAAGAATCCGGAAACCTACGTTATTGTCACGGGTTGCTACGCACAGCTTCAGCCGGGGGAAATTGCAGATATTGATGGCGTTGACCTTATTCTCGGCTCGAAGGAAAAGCTTCGGCTGTTTGAATATCTTGATAATGTTGAGCTTGAAGATATTTCATGTATTTTCAAAGAGGATAAGCCTCGTATCTTCGTTTCGGAAGTCGGCAAGGCAGACGATGAAATCAAAGGTGCTTTTTCCGCAGACTCCGATTCAAGAACCAGAGCGTTTCTAAAGATTCAGGACGGCTGCGACTATAATTGCAGTTTTTGCACTATACCTATGGCGAGAGGAATATCGCGTAGTCTTCCTCTTAATGAGGTCGTTGATAATGCAAAGAAGATTATTGACTCGGGTTATAAAGAAATCATCCTTACAGGTGTTAATACAGGTGATTATAAGTTCTTTGAAAACAACACAACCAGGAAACTTATCGATGTTCTTCACGAACTCGATAAACTAAGCATAGAAAGAATTCGCATAAGCTCTATCGAGCCGAACCTTCTTACTGATGAGGTAATTAGTCTGGTGAAAAGCTCGGATAAGTTCTGCAAGCATTTTCACATTCCTCTTCAGAGTGGAGATAGTCGTATCTTGAAACTTATGAAAAGAAGATATAACTTACGATTATTCAGTGACTTAGTGGAAAAGCTGAACAGTGAACTCCCGGGTCTTGGTATCGGCGTCGATGTAATTATCGGGTTTCCCGGTGAGACAGATGAACATTTTAGGAACACCTATGATTTTATTGACGGTTTAAAAGTCAGCTATCTGCATGTGTTTAGCTATTCAGAGCGCAAAAATACTCTGGCTGTAACAATGGATGGCAAGGTTGATGTTATTAAAAGAAAGCAGAGAAGTGAAACTTTAAGAAACCTTTCTGCGAAGAAGAAGTATGACTTTTACACTCGGCATCTGAACACTAAGCAGAAGGTTCTCTTTGAAAACAAGGTCGTTGCTTTTAACGGAGTTGACTTCATTGAGGGCTGGACTGATAATTACATAAGAGTAAGAACAAAGAATGATATTAAACTGCATAACAGTATATCGGAAGTTATGCTCACGAATTTAAACGGTATTAAATCCGTAGATAGTCTTAAAATTAACTAACATACTAAATTAAAATACTAAAAAATGAAACTGTTTTTGATTAGACACGCAGAAGCAATTGATTATGAAACCGAATCAGTCCGCACGGACGAGTTAAGATTCATCACTCCAAAAGGACGTAAGATTTCTTCAACGGTTTTTAAAAGCCTGAAAGATTATCTTCTCGACCTCGATAAGGTCTTTACAAGCCCTCTGATAAGAGCTGTACAGACTGCAGAAGTACTTGCTTCAACTCTTAAGTACAAGCACGACGTTGAAATCGCAAACGAACTCCTGCTCAATGGCTCAGTTGCTAAAGTTGCCCAGCTCTTAAAGAGAAATACAGTATTTAATTCAATCGCTCTTGTCGGACACGAACCTCTCATTTCTCTTCTAATTGAGGGTCTCTCTGATAAGAAAGAGCCTAACTTTCAGTTCAAGAAGTCCGGTGTTTGCTACATTGAGTTCGACCCTGATAAAGGTAATGGTTTGTTCCAGTGGTTTTATGACTACAAGAACTCTCAGTACATAAAATAGCACAATGCATTTGCCTTTGCTTTCACTTAATTCCGTATCCTTTTCATACGGAAACGGCAGGATTGTACTAAGCGGTGTTAATCTTGACATCAGCAAAGGGAAGTTTTATGCGGTTATAGGAAGAAACGGCTCTGGTAAATCAACCTTGGTTAATTTGTTGTCAGGAGTTATCGGTAACTATTCAGGCGAAATTCTTTTCGGAGGAAAGAATATCAAAACACTTTCTTCCAGAACTCTTGCGCGGCATTTGTCATTCATTCCTCAGCAGACTCAGTTCTTCGATATGAATATTCGCGTCTTCGATTTCCTGTGTCTCGGCAGGTATCCGTATAAATCATTTACTGATTTTAGTACGGGAAAAGAAGAAAAGGAAATAGTTAACTTCGCTCTCGAAATGCTTTCTATAGTTAATCTGAAAGATAAATTTCTTTATGAACTTTCCGGCGGTGAAAAGCAAAAGGTCATACTCGCTCTCGCTTTTGTTCAGATTGACTGCAGAAACAGTCTGTCTGATAAAATACTAATAGTGGATGAACCGCTTACGTATCTTGATGTTAATTATCAGTACGATATCTTTAACGTTCTTACAAAACTTAATAAAGATAAGGGATTAACCGTAATGACCGTTATTCATGACCTCAATATAGCTTTGAAATACACCGATGAAACAATATTGCTTGAGAACGGTAAGATAGTGTCTGCAGGAAGCACACTTGACATCATTACACAGGATTCACTCGAAAAGTATTTTATGATTAAGTCTCAGATTCTGAATTTCGAAAACAAATATCACATTAACTTTATACCAAACTAAACTGCTAATGAAAAAGAGCTTCAATAAAATAATTCTGGAAGATAAGGGTAAAACCAAAAAGCTTATCCTTAACCGTCCCGATAAAAGAAATTCGCTTGACGATGAAATGATAAGCGAGCTTACTTACGCAGTTAATACAATATCAGAGGATGATGATACTAAGTCTTTAATAATTACAGGGGCAGGCAGTAATTTCTGTTCAGGTCTTTTACTTGACTACTTGCATAAGATTCAGGATTTTGACGTTCTCGAAAACAAGAAAGACTCGAGTAATTATAAAAACCTCTTGCTTGCAATTTATAAC
>JBHELA010000179.1:0-9405 GCA_041859005.1 Ignavibacteria bacterium | reverse complement strand
CTCCCGTCAAACGTTGTTTCATACGTACCTGCCTGCAACCTTTCATTCACGAGCGTCGCAACCTCTTTCCCTGTAATGTCAAATATTTTCAAAGTGACTTCTGAATTCTGACTTCTGGCTTCTGACTTCTTTATAACAAATCTAATCTTCGTCACCGGATTAAACGGGTTCGGATAGTTTTGGCTCAATAAATATTTTGTCGGAATACTCGTGCTGATTTGACTAACAAAAACATTTCCTGCTGTTGATGTTTTAATTATTTCACCATATGAACCCACAGCCCAACCGTTTTGAGAATCTGAGAAATACACGGATAGAAGCGGAAATCCAAGTTGTAAATTTGGTATATCGTTAACCCAGTTTTCACCACCATTAGTGGTTTTCATAACTGTGCTACCGACGACCCAACCTGTATTCGAATTTACAAAGAATAATGAAGTAATAGTATTAGACAATGTTGTTTGAACGTACCAATTATCACCGCCGTTTGTTGACTTGAGTATGTTTCCGTAATTACTTGCAATCCAACCTGTATTAACATCTATAAACTGAACCTTATAATTTTCATATCCAAAAGATTTATCAATCCAGTTTATTCCTCCGTTTGTCGTTTTTAGTATTCTACTATAATCTCCTACAATCCAACCTGTATTTGAATTTAAGAAAAATGTTGATAAAAGATTATGAATAGTTCCACTTGTTTGATTAATCCAATTGCTTCCGCTATTTGTCGTTTTCAGTATAATACCACCAAGACCTGCTATCCATCCTGTATTAACATCTACAAAGTAAACAGATATAAGACCGTTTGGAGTATTGCTAACCTGATTTTCCCAATTTAATCCACCATTCGTTGTTTTATTAATCAAACCTGAACCTCCTAGAATCCATCCGGTATTTGCATTAATAAAATAAACGGACGTATATCCAAGAGATGTTCCGCTTATTTGATTTATCCAATTATTGCCCCCGTTTGTAGTTTTCAATACAGTATTAAAACTTTGCGAAGCATCCCCAACAGCCCAGCCCGTAATATTATTCACGAAATAAACAGAGTTCAGACCCCCGGGTGTTAAATCAGAAAAAGCAATCCAGTTTACTCCACCGTTATTCGTTTTAAAAATTCTACCTGCTACTCCAACAGCCCATCCGGTATTCGAATTACTAAAAATGACCGAGTTAAGAGAATTTGCGTTAAAAGATTCTTCTACCTGATTAAACCAGTTCATTCCCCCGTTTGTTGTCTTAATAATTCGTCCACGAAAACCAACCGCAGTTGCTGTATTTGTATCTGTAAAACATACCGAAGTAAAATCATACGCATTTTGTATAGACGCATCAATCCAGTTTAAGCCTCCATTTACAGTTCTTAAAATTATTCCATTATAACCTACCGCACATCCTATATTCTTATTTATAAAATCAATAGAAAAAATAGAATGACCTGTTGCATTTATTTGGGTTTGCCAGTTTACCCCTCCATTCGTAGTTTTCAGAATTATATTGTCAGCTGGTGTTCCACCTCCCGCAGCCCAACCTGTTAATGAATCTATAAAAAATATTGAGAAGAATTGTCTTGTAGAATCTCTATATTGTGTACTCCAGTTTAGACCTCCATTTGAAGTCTTAAAAATTAATCCCGGGCTTCCTGTTAACCAACCAGTATTATAATTAATAAATTGAATTGACATAAAATAGTTTGTAAGTCCTGAAGGTTGTTCAATCCAATTAATTCCCGCGTTTGTGGTTTTAAGAATAATATTAGCAAAATACTCACCTCCTGCTACCCATCCGGTATTTTCATTTATTAAGCTAATAGATTTTAAATCGATTGAAGTTCCACTTTGCTGAATAGTCCAGTTATTTCCGGCATTCGTAGTCTTTATAATTGTTCCGTTAACACCAACTGCCCATCCAGTATTAGAATTTACAAATTTTACACAATTTAAATTATTTCCCTGTGGTAATGGATTTTGCCAAGCCCACTGCCCGTGAGCATTCATTGCTATGAGCATAACAATAATTGCAATTAACTTTTTCATTCCTCTAAATTTCAAGTTCTAAAACTCCCCACAGCTTTCACCGTGGGATTGTCTTATTTTAACAACAGTTCCTATACACTTTGATTAAGTGATTATCATCACTTAATCATCAACATACGTTTCGTCTCTGAAAAACCATCCGTTGTCAGTTTATAGAAATAAACTCCACTGTTTAGATTGCTTCCATCAAACGTGGTTTCGTACGTCCCCGCCTGCAACCTTTCATTCACGAGCGTCGCAACCTCTTTCCCTGTAATGTCAAATATTTTCAAAGTGACTTCTAAATTCTGACTTCTGAATTCTGACTTCTTTATATCAAATCTTATCTTCGTCACAGGATTAAACGGGTTAGGATAGTTTTGCTTCAATGAATACGCCGAAGGAACTTCCGTTGAAATATTCTGCACTGATACTGGTCCACCGCCATTGACAGTTTTTAGTATTACGCCGCCCTCGCCAACTATCCAGCCTGTATCGGAACTGATCATATCTATTCCCCACCAGTAACCTGAATTAACCTGAGCTCTCCAGTTCGTACCGCCATTTGTTGTTTTTGCTATCTGTCCGGCATCTCCGATTATCCAGCCTGTATTTTCATCTATCATTGCAATGTTATACAATTCCCAGTTTGCCGGATGCTGATTCACCTGTTCAACCCAGTTCACACCTGCATTTGTTGTTTTCTGAATCAAACTCCTGTTCATAGAGTTTATTCCCACTACCCAGCCTGTGTTGAGATTTATAAAACACATTGACATATACATAATAGCATTTGGATGGGAATATATGAGCGTCCAGTTAAGACCGCCGTTAGTTGTCTTTGCTACTGAGGGTTTGCTATCCATGCCATAACCTACCATATATCCCGTATTTTCATCAATGAAATTAATTTTATCAATTCCTATCATTCCGCTTACTAAAACTCTTTGCCAGGTCTCTCCGCCGTTAGTCGTTTTCACCAATGCCGAATCATTGCTTGACCATCCTGCTGTATAGCCCGTGTTCGGATTAATAAATTGAATCGTCTGTCTCAAAGCAACACGAGTATGAGTAAACTTAGTAACCCAGTTAGTACCGCCGTTAGTTGTTTTCAGAATTGCAGAATTATTATTACTATAGTTTCCGCAGACCGCGATGCCAGTATTCAAATCAAGAAAATAAATACCGGTTACGTACATTGTTACCGGAGTTGGCTGTATCACCCAGTTAACTCCGCCGTTTGTCGTCTTCATTATTAAGCCGCTTCCGCCCGAGATAAATCCCGTACTGCTATTAATGAAAAAGACATCTTCAAGTCCGTTAGTTGTTGGAGAAGGCTGCTGAACCCATTGTGAATAAAGTTGTGCAGTTGCAAGCAAAACTGCTGTGAGGAGGAAAAACAGTTTTTTCATAGTTTTTAGTTAATTGGGTTTTAAAAAACTTTCTGAATTAAATTATGCAATAGTAAAAATAGAAACAAGAGATATTTTCACACGACAAATCCGGCTTAGCCATAACAAAGCGGCAGTCACAGTTCGCGCAACAGCCACTTTTGAAAAAGAAGATTGACCCGGATGGTACCCCTGATTAAATAGCTTCCGCTATTTTATCATCAACATTCTCTTCGTTTCCGAAAAACCTTCAGTCGTTAATTTATAAAAATACACGCCGCTGTTAAGCCTCGTACCATCGAACGTCACTTCATACGTCCCCGGAGCGAGTTGATCGTTTATCAGCGTTTCCACTTCCCTTCCAAGAGCATCGTATATTTTTAAAGTGACTTCTGAATTCTGACTTCTGAATTCTGACTTCTTTATACCAAACCTTATCTTTGTCCTCGGATTAAACGGATTCGGATAGTTTTGAGATAATGAATATGCAGAAGGTACTTCAGTCGAAATATTTTGAACTGAAACAGCTCCGCCGTTTGTTGTATGAAATATTTTTCCTTGACTGCCAGCAATCCAGCCGGTGTTTTCATTGAGGAATTTAACATCAAACATCCACCAGGCAGGTGGAGAAGTTTGCAAGACCCAGTTTTTTCCACCATTAGTTGTCTTCTGGATTAGTTGAGGTTCACCAACTACCCAACCCGTATTTTCGTTTAAATACACCTGTTCATATAAAAGATTAGTGCTGTTATGAGTTTGATCAACCCAGGTTGTACCACCATCGGTTGTTTTTTTCAGTAAACTTCCATTTATAGGTATTTGTGACCAACCGGTAATCCACCCAATATTTTCGTTGACAAACATTACGGAACAAAGCCATGTATATTGTATTGAAAAACTTGAGAGAATTGACCAGTTGTTACCACCATCTTCAGTTTTGAAGACTACTTCACTTCCAATTATATCACCGGTGGCAAAGCCTTGATGTTCATTTAAAAAACAGAAATTCTCTATTCCGAATGCATTAAAAGGTGTAATCGGTTGCCAATTAAGTCCGGCATTAGTTGTTTTATAAATTGGCGAACTTGAAGGATTCATAGACCACCCACCCGCAAAACCAGTATTAGCATTCAAAAAGTACAATACCCTGAAATAAATACCGTTAATAACTAAGCTATCCCAGCTATTTCCTCCGTTTGTGGTTCTAAAAATTATTCCAACCCGTGGATAACTATCAACTCCTCCTACAGCAATTCCTGTATTTTCGTTTTGAAACCAAATTCCATTTAGATGCCAATGAAATGTGCTTTGCCTTGACTTAATCCAATTACCTCCTGAGTTACTTGTTTTTAATATTACACCGGAATCTCCTGCAACAAAAAGTGTATTCTGATTAAGAATGAAAATCGAATTCAAATGACTAAAAGTAGGCGATGGTTGCTGAACCCATTGCGAATATAGCTGTACGGTTGCAATCAAAACTGCGGCGATGAGGAAAATCAGTCTCTTCATAGTTTTCAATTTTGGTTTTTTAAAAACTTAACTGCTTAAAACTATACAATAATATAAAAAATATCAAGAGATATTTTTATAATGCTGATGTGCCTTGTAGTGAAACAGGATTGAAGAGTTGTTATAAATACAAAAAATTAAATCAATGTGAATGATTATTCAAAAATCTTACTTTTGACTTTACTTTGGTTTATATTTTTTGTATATTATATGATAATAATTACAACTGAATGTATTTCAGAATACTTTTCAGGTGTGCAGTTTATAAAAAAGAACTGCTATTTAACATCATGTAATTACACATCTTTATTTTAACATACCATAAGCATCCCATGAACATACCATAAACATACCATGAACATACCATGCTCTAATAGTGCGTGCCTACTGTCCGCATATGAAGTTCATATACAGTTTATATAGAGTTCATATGAAATTCATATAGAGTTCATATGGAAAGTATATAGGGCGCATATAGCTCTCGTATAGCCCTTTATTAGCTTAATATGGTTCGATAGCTTAAATGGTCTTGAAGCAAAATCAGTCAACTCTTAGTAAAAATCACCGAAATCACCAAAATTCTAAGCAAAACTTAAAGAAATAGGGCAAAATTATAAGAATTTGCCCTGTTTTTTAATAAAATGTAGTAAATAAATTTAATCCTTTACCAGCCTGACTGACAATCCCCTTTCCTTCGCACCCTCGAACTTTGCAACATCAGGATAGTTATGAATCAGAAAGAAATACCAGGCTGTAGTTTCTGAGCTCTCTGTTGAGCTCCAGAAGCATCCGAACTTATTTATATCGTAATAACTTCCGTCACCATCTCGGATTCCTCCCGGCACTGCATTAAATCCGCTTTCATCCGTACCGTTGCCTTCATTAAACCACCCTGTTTTCCCTTTCAGCTTCTGCCCTGCAATATTTTCTCCGCCGAGAAAAACCGTAAGCCGAAACCATTCATTATAGGTCGCCACGTGCCAGCCTTCAGGTGCAAGTCCTCGCGGGTCATTCACCGCATACCAGTTGTAGAGCTTGCCGTAGGTTATTCCGATTTGCGAACTGTCTTCGTAATAGCACCATGCACCCGTTGTGAGTTTTGCCCATTTAAGTGGGTCTTGCACTTGCTGAATAGTATCGCCGTTGCGATAATGTGCGGTATTCAGATTTTCTGACGTCCATTTCTGTCCGCCTATACTTACAGTCTTGTAATTATTCCCGTCAGCATCGGTAATTTGGGAAAATGATTTTCCTGCGAATAAAATCAGCACAGTGCTTAGTAATATTGTGAACTTGTAATTTGTTTTCATAATATATTAATTTAATCTTTTACACAGCGAACAGACAGACCAAAGTCCTTCGCATAGTTAGGTGCATATACGTCGGGAATACTGCCTATCACATTACGAAACCAGACATTCGTTGAATTAAATTCGGTTGAAGTCCAGAAGAGAGCGTTTCTGCCCATGTTTGAAAAGAAACCTTCGTGGCTTCTGTAACCTCCGGGAATTGCAGAGAACCCGCTTTTGTTGTCGCCGTTGCCGCCATCATCCCAACCGCTTGTTGTTTTCAAATTCGTACCCGCAGTTTCGGCGCCTCCAAAAGCGTCGGTCAGTTTCGTCCATTCGTCGCTTGAAGGTACATGCCATCCCTCGGGAGCCAGTCCGCGCTGGTCATTCACGGCGTACCAGTTATAAAGCCTGCCGTATGTCGTGCCGTTCGCCGAATTGTTTTCGTACCAGCACCATGCACCCGTTGTAAGATTATCCCATTCCTCTTTATCCTGCACTTCGGGAATCGGGTCGCCGTTGCGGTATTGCGCAACATTAAGATTTTCCGCCATCCAGATTTGCTTCCCGATTGCAACTGTTTTATAAACATTTCCGTCTTTATCAGTTACCTGTGAAAATGAAATATTTGCTGTAAATAACAGTACCGTAACAACTGCGAATAAAAATAGTCCTGCTCGTTTCATAATGTTTATCCTTTATAAATTAAGTTTATATGTTTTCGTTAAGTATCATTTTACGAGCATCATCATTTTTACTGATGAAAAACCCTCTGTGGATATGCGATAGAAGTAAATACCGCTTGAATAATTTGAACCGTCAAAAGTGGCTTCATACTTACCGGGAGTATATAATCCACTCACAAGTGTTTCCACTTCGCGGCCGAGTGCATCGTATATTTTTAAAGTGACTTCTGAATTCTGACTCCTAAATTCTGAATTCCTTATATCAAAACGAATTTTTGTCACCGGATTAAACGGATTCGGATAATTCTGCTCCAAAGTGTATGATGCAGGACTTTCAGTAGAGGTTTGATTTATATTAACTGCTCCTCCATTCAGAGTGTACAGCATTTTATTGCCACCGCAAGCCCATCCAATATCAGGATTAAAGAATTTAATACTGTTCAGCGAAGCCGCTGTAAATGACTGAGCGATCCAATTCTGACCCCCGTTAGTTGTTTTTATAATTACATTAAAACCCGCAGCCCAGCCTGTATCAGCATTCAGGAAATGTAATGAGTTCAGGTTTGAGGTAATACCCGTGACTGATGATGTCCAGTTCAATCCGCCGTTCGTTGATTTAAACATTACACCGTTATTCCCGCAAACGTAGCCCGTGAACTGATTGATGAACATGATTGATTTCAGATGACTGTTTGTGAGTTTATTTTGCGTAACCCAGTTTACTCCCCCGTTAGTCGAATAAGCCGTTCTGCCTGAATCCCCTGCCGTCCATCCGAGCTGGCTATTTACGAAAGACAAACTCGTTTTTCTGAACAGAGGTGAAGTATAGTAGTAATTAAAATTTGCTCCACCGTTAGTTGTTTTAAGAACAGCGCCATCGCGTCCCGTCGCCCAGCCGGTTGAAATGCTTATAAAACTTAAATCCGTAATTTCCATTTCAGAGCCGGGGATTGCTATAAGCTGAAAAACAGTCGTCCAGTTGATTCCGCCGTTAGTTGTTTTCAAAACAACTTTCCCGTACTGATCTTCAGTCATGTATAAACGGTGAAGTCCGCCCACAGCGTAGCCGTTAAGCGAATCGGAAAACCAGACTTTCTTTATTAGCCAATCCGTGCCGCCGCTTATCTGCACCCAGTTTGCGCCGCTGTTTGACGTTCTGAAAATGTAGTAATAATTTTCGAAAGTAGTATTGTATTCAGATGAAGCATAACAGAGATTATTGCTTACAGGAAAAACTGAAGTCAGAGAATATGAACCCGGAGACATTACCTGCTGCTGCCAACCTGACTGGGAATACAGACTGCAGTAAGCCGTTAAAGACAGAAATAATACAAGCAGCTTCTTCATAATGTATAAATTGTTGGTTGGTTTAAATTAATTATTATTTTCTTATTATGAAACAGATTTTACAGGGACAATTATTCTGATGATTATTGAAACTATACAGTGGTTCTTATGTTTAATTAAATATGAATAAAGCATGATAAAGTTCAGAAAACTATATATAATCTCGGGGTTAATTTTTCTACTCAGTTCAGCATCCCAAAGCACTGAAGTACCGTTTACTATCGTACATTTCAGCGATTCACACTCATATCTTCTTGGTGAAGGCGGAAAGAACGCTCAGAATGAATACTTAAAGGGCGGCATTGCAAGACTTGCTACATTCATAGCAAACACACGCAGCACGGATTCAAACGTAATGGTATTTCATTCGGGCGATGTCTTCACGGGTGACTTTTATTTCAACAGGTATTTCTCGTTTCCCGAATATAACATATTAAGCAGATTGAACCTTGACGCTATTGCAGTCGGCAATCATGAGTTTGACGCTGGTCCGCAGGTTTTGTATAATTCACTTGATACAGCTTTTTATGAAAGTGCAGTGCCTCTCGTCTCCGCAAACCTTATGCTGAAAGGGTTTCCGGCTTTGAATCAGTTTATTTATCCTTATATCATAAAACAATATGACAGTGTTAAAATAGGAATATTCGGTCTGACTATTAACGACCCTTCAAGCAATCCTTTCCCTGTTGTTATAAATGACAGCGCTATTCAGATTGCAAATGCAACAACAGCCGCACTAATAAATCAAGGCTGCGATGTAATTGTATGTCTCTCACACATGGGATATGAATTTGATAATTTAATGGCATCGGTCGTACCGGGAATACATATTATACTTGGAGGACATGACCACTTCATAACGGCTCAGCCCGTCTTTGTAGCTAACCCCGCAGGGTTCAGCACTATCATCAGCCATCCGGGAAGTCACTACAGATACGCAGGAAGGCTAAGGTTTGAATATGAAAACGGTAATGTGGTATTCAATAACTATAGCCTTGTAGAAATACAGCAGGGTATCCCTGAGAATACAGAAATTAAAAACTACATAAATTCTTTCAGGAAGGGAATAATAAATAAATACGGAGATGTTTTTCAAAAGATTACTTATGCAAAGAGGAATATACCGCCTTCATGGAATAACAGCAGTTCTTTCAGAGAC
>JBHELA010000308.1:0-15483 GCA_041859005.1 Ignavibacteria bacterium | reverse complement strand
ACAAATCTGATTTCCACACCGGACTTCATAAGTGTTTTAATTGTATCGAGAACCGATGTATGCTCTATTTCGCTTGTAACTATATTAATACCTTCTTTGAAATTATGCTCAACGATACCTTTGATAGCAAGGTTGTTTGATTCCGTCGCACCGCTTGTGAAAATTATTTCATCAGGATTACAATTTACCAGAGAGCTTATTTGTTTACGGGCAAATTCAACTGCAACGTGTGCTTCATTTCCGAAGTGATGCTTGGATGAAGGGTTACCGAACTTTTCACTGAAATACGGCAGCATTGCTTCAACAACTTCATTATCTACAGGTGTTGTAGAATTATAATCCATGAAAATAAATTTCTCAGACAAAGTCGGACACCATTTTAGTTTTCAGAAGATTTTCAAATTCAGTCTGCATCTTACTCATCGGGTCTTTGATTGTGCAGTTAACGCTTACATCGCAGCTCGAGACATCATCCTGCATACATTCAACAATACCGGTGTTCGACTCAATAAAACCGTATAAATCCATTAACGGAATTTCAGAAAGCAGACGCGACAGCTTATATCCCCCGTTGACGCCCTGAACGGATTCAAGAATGCCTTCCTTTTTCAGTTTCTGAAGAATCTTAGCGAGCAAATCATGCGGTATATTATACTTTTCGGAAATATCACGAACTCTCGTCACTTCACTGCCTGAGCCGGCGAGATGATTTAGCGCTATTAAAGAATATTCCAGTTTTTTTGAAAATTTAACCAATTGTTTTTTGCAAAGATTTAAAACAGGACTAATATAGTCGTATTTAAGAACAATGCAAATAAAATATAAATTCCACATACTTTTTGAAGAAAAATTGAGACTAAATATAAAATATAAAAAATACAAATTGAAAATGAACATGGAAACAAGCCTGAGGCCGAAAGGTGAAAGGGATTATTCGCAAGCAGGAGGCAAAGGATACACTAATAATGTTTGTGAGATTACATGGATGAAAATCGTAATCAGACGATTACGGTTTGGGAATCGGGATTTTCTTTGGCTTTTTCCTTCTTAATTTGCTTCTTTGTTTTAATGCTTTTGATTCTTGCGTGCTCATTCACGTCTGCTTCGTGCAGCTCCATGCCTTTAAGTATGAAACCCGAGGCATTTGCGCATTTGAGAGGGATATTATCTTTGTATATAACGATTGAGAAGAATACCATAGCCTTGCTGAAATCATCAAGAGCTTTTTTACACTGATCGTTAAAGTGAAATGAAAATGTATTGCCCTTTTCATTAAACATGAAGGATTTTTCTGATTTCTTCAGAATTATGAACCTATGATTATGCTTAATCTTATCGGATCTTTTTTCAAGAGGGTGCGAAAGATGAATCATGAGAAAGAATTCGCATTGATGATTCAACTCATTAAGCAGAAAGTCTTTTGCATCAAATTCAAGTGTAAAGTTTTCTGAATCAATAAGGCTGTTTGAAACAAAGATACTGTTTCCAAGTTCGGGAGTGAGCATTGCTTCGGGTGTAAGAAAATTATTTGCAGCTTTAGGATAGTTAACGGCAATAATTCTTTGAAATGATTCATTATCAAACTGTTCTGATAAATCAAGATGACCACTATAATAATCATTCCATAAATCTTTCAACTTGTTTATTTGGCATACAGCAGAAGCAAATCTTGACAGCAGTCCCATACGAGTCATTGTAGCAGATTCGGGTTCAGTTTTTGCATTTTTCCGTTTTCGCGGAGCTGAAGCAGCAAATGTCTGCCCATTTTTTATCTTAAAAACACTTGAACCCATCCTGCCCTGAAGAGCTCCAAGATGATTGTCTCTAACTTTTGCCATGTTACAAAAATAAGCAATTTAAGCAAAAAATGAAGCGTATAAAGAAAAGGCTAAATATTCGATTGACAGGCGCCGCTCAGGTGCTTCTTAGGGGCTAATAAGCACCTTAGGTTGAATTTAGGTAAATAATAGGAGGTCATTAGGGGGTTGATAGGTTTTTAATAGGAAATGGATAGGTTTTAGATAGGTAACCTACATTTAAGCTACTGTTTTTACAAGATAAAACAATCTAATAATTGTATGTTAATTTGTAATTACCCACTCAAAAACAGCTTATTTTTGAGGTTTTATGGTAATGCCGGGCTATGCATTGATGTAAAAACAGTACCCTATTTAATGCATAAAAATAGATAAATTTTACAAAAAAGTCAAGATAAAAATACAAAATACAAATAATTTTTTTAAATAAATAATCTTTACGAAAAGATAGATATTTTGTTATAGACGGTAAAATATTAAAAGCTAATGACGCAAAAGAGATATTATTTCTTATTTAGAGAGGTTTCAGAGTAAGGCATCAGGAGAACCTGAGAGCTATGAAAATTTTTAGAAAGTGAAATTGATTTCGCTCTTGAAATAAATTAAGTAATTATGTATTTTAATTGTTCGTGTAAAATACGCTCCCATCGTCTAGGGGTTAGGACACCACTCTTTCACAGTGAAAACACGAGTTCGATTCTCGTTGGGAGCGCCAAGGACAGCAGATTCTAAATGGATTTGCTGTTTTTCTTTTTTATACATTTCTTATTTCCAATTCCTGTTCTTTGAAACATACAAAATAACATACAAAGAAAGGACAACATTATGTATCTATCAAAAGAAAAATCAAATGGAATATTTTATCTATACTATAAAAAGTATGATGGTAGAATGACCAGAGTTTCTACAAAGCAAACTAACAAACAAAAAGCCCTTCAATTTCAATTTGAGTTTAAAAATGGTTCTGTTATCAAGAATGATAATTTTATGATGTTGAAAGAGTTGGTTTCTTCTTATTTAGAATATATTAGTATAAAGAATGGTGAAATGACCATTGTCAATAAACAAATTATTTATAATGAGTTTATTAATGTCATTGGAAACAAACCTATTCATCTTATTACATTTGAAGATGTCAATAAGTATGTAATGCAGAAGATAAAGCACATCAAACCAATTACACTTAATACTAATATTAGTAAATTGAAAGCATTATTTAATTATGGAATAAAGAAGAGAATATTAAAAGAGAATGTTTTAAATGAGTTTGAGAATATTCCGGTAGAAGAAAAGAGAAGACAAGCATTAAGTAAAGAAGAAATTAAATTATTATTTTCAGTGGTTCAATCACAGAATGAAATCTTCCTTTATAAATTTGCTTTATATACTGGATTGAGGTTTGGTGAATTGATGAGTTTGAAGTATGAGAATATAAGGAATAATATTGTTACTGTATATCATACCAAGAATAAGAAGATTAGAGAATTACCTTTAAATAATGAGTTATTGGAATTGATTGATATGAAGAAACCTGCTGATGAATATTTATTTAAGAGATATTCCAGAACCCACGTTAATAGACTATTTAAAAAATATTGTAGAATGGCAGAATTATCAAATTTTCATTTTCATTCATTAAGACATACGATGGCTACACATTATATAAATTCAAACGGTAATATATTCTTTCTTCAAAAGTTTCTCGGACACTCCAGCCTCAAAGTAACCCAGATATATTTACATCATCTAACTAATGAAATGAAAAATTCCATTAATTTAATGAGTTATAGATGAGATATATAAACAAAAAAGCCCCGCATTATTAAGTGCGGGGCTTTTTAAACGTGCTTATAGTGAATTAGTGCATTTATGACCAAATAATTCAGTTAAATTTCACTTATAAGCACGTTTCATCATTTAGTCATACGTTATCATTACTTAACTAAAACAAACTCAACCATCGTAAAATTCATAAAAAAACTATGCGAAATTTGACAGATTTAAGCACTTTTTTTGACTGCTTTTTTTGTTGTTAATGCTTCTATTTGTCTTTTTAAAGCATCTCTATCAGTAGTATTTATTACCTGTTTTATATCAATGATATTTTTGCCATCATTTATCTTTTTGAAAATCCAATCAAATGCTTTTTTAGAATCATAAGTTTTTTCATCAAAATTATTGACCTTTTCATTTCCCTTTTTTTGTTTGAATTTGGTTATAATTTTTCTATAAGCATCATAAACACCTTTTGGTGATTTTTGTTTATTCTGTAAATATTTCAACTTAGATTCACCTTTATATAATTCTTTTAATTTTTCGCAAGCCATCAGAACATCTTTCGGAATTTCTTTGTTGCCTTTGAGATAACAATTTAACCAGTTGATGTTTTTTATTCGGTTTTGTTTATTTAGAGAATGATATAATGATTCCGAGTCAGTTGTATCATATTGCATTGCTTTAATTCTATCAGATTTTAATATACCAGCTACAAGCATTGCCCTTAATTTTTGAGTTCTCTGGTGTCCATCACAAATAATTTTATTCTTTGTTATTGCTATTGGTTGTAAGACACCATTTTCCTCTATATCGGAACTCCACCAAGATTTTTTGTTTGCATTTTTGGTTCTATTTTCATCTTGGAATTTAGCGTCTTTCAATTCACTTAATTTAACCCAGACTAAATTGCTTTTAATTTCTTTCATAATATTTCCTTTTTAATTTATTTGGCATTATTGCCTTATATTTTATAAAAGTAAAATTATTTGTTAAAAAATTGTTAAAAGTGGTGTATAGAAATTATTACCTTGACAATGTGATACCTATAAAATAAGCATTACCGCTTCATACAGTAATGCTTTCATCTTTCGGAGATAAAAAGGTTATGTCATATTAACCTTTACATAAATGTACCAGCACTTATAACTTCACCATTAAAACTCATTTGTATATCTCTTCTATCAATAGTAATATTTAAAATATCACCTTCTTCACTTTCTTCTACTTCAAATTTCACTAATATTTTATCTAAATATGGTGCACCAAAATTACTATTTAATTGTTTACAAATTTCATTTAGGTTTACTTCAACTTTGTCAAATTTCTTTAATTGTTTCATAATTATTTTCCCTTATTTAATTTATTTAACTCTTCTTCTATTGATATATAATTATTATTTGTTAATTTTTTAATTATCAAATCTAATTTTTCCTTTATATGCTGTAACTCTGCTAATATTAATTTATCCATTTACAATCTCCAATTTTATATTTTCTCTTTCTTTCTGCCATTTCAAATTATTATTTATTGTATCAATATCTCTTAATAAACCTTTCCAAACCTCAATATCATCTACATCTACTAATGAAACCAGTTTTGCTATAAGTGAAAAATATTCGGTGTTGTTATTTGTATCTGTTGTCATCATTCTATTTGTATATTGTTTCTTCATTTGTTTAACCTCAATAATTAATTGTATATGAAACCCTTTGTCTTGCTGTTTAAATAACTATTATCCAACTTGCTGTTGTTCGACATAAATCGTACTATTTTTAAAATATTTTTTCATCAATAATTTTCATATTTCTTACAACATCACCGTCAATTGTAGCAAATCCATTTACCCAATTATTATATCTCAACCAGTCTGGTGAGAGATTACATAATGCTCCAGTGCAGTATATATTATAAACCGTATTATCTTCATCGGCATATTTAAAATAATCTATCTGGTGAAAGTGACTAAATATGATATTTTTATAAGGTAATTTCTTACTCATCTTCTTACATAAATCCAGCCCTGATATTTTGACTTCGTTACCATGCAGAATATAAATATTATTATATAGAATGAACTGGTGACTTTCCACTATATCCATTTTATATTTCTCTGCTTCAAACAAACTTTCCCAAGATAGATTAGATAATCCAAATAATGCTTGGGCATTTTCCATCAGATAATGGGTTAATCTTAATTCGTGGTTTCCAATCTTATAGATTAATTTAGCTTTTGGAAAATTATGAGAAATATATTGAATAAATTGTCTTACTGGAACTATTTCATTTTCCATAAACAGTCCGGGCTTTTTTCTGTAATGACTTACTGAACCACCTTCAATCATATCACCATTAAATATAATATGTGTTGGTTTAAATTTTCTGGCATAATTTATTGTTGCTAATATGCTTCTTGATGAGTGATTTGGTATATGAACATCTGGAAGTATTAATATACGTTTATTATTTCCTGCTATAATGTAGCAATCACTATTATTTTCTATTGTTGATTCTTTTGGAATTTCAAATTTCATAATCCTTTCTGTTTTAAAAGATAATTTAAAACCGTTAGATTAACCATAACCTCACCATTATCTGATGTATAAATTGCCCTACCATTAGTCAAGTAATCATATTTATAAATGTATTTTGACTTTTTATATTTTGATTTATAAGTATATTTACTTAAATATTCAAAAGTTTTATTTGTTGGTTTATAGAATTGAATGATATTTCCAACCTTATTTTTATAATTGACAAGTTTAATTGCTTTATTATCTGATAATATTTTTAATACTTCATCAACCTCATATTTTTTTGATTTGATAATATACGACCATTTTCTAATCATAATTTTTCCTTTTTGTTTAAATATTTATATTTCATAAGGTCATATTTAGATAAATCATTTATATGACGCTTAAAAACATCTTCAATCTCTAAGTAAGATTCAAATTTTCTATTGATTGGCAAACGTGGATACCAAACTTTTAAATATTTTCTACCTACAATTATAAAAACTCCGTTATTATTTAAGTGTTTCATTTTTTCTCCTTATTGAATCTATAACTTATTAAATCAAAAGAGTTTAAATCTTCTAATTTCTTATTGAAAACCTTTTCTGCTATTTCTTTTGATTTAAATTCTATTTCTAATTCAGTTGATGAATCTAAATAATAAACCAATAGAATAGATTTGTCTGGCATAGTGCATATATCAACACCATTATCGTTTGTTATTAATGACATAAATAATCTCCTTTAATAGTAAGTGTTGGAATAATATTATAATCACTTTCAAACACTTTTAGTAATTTAGTTTTAACTGATGAAACATTTTCTTTTATTGTTAATATTGAATCGTGAATTGTAAAAACTGGAATATTATTTTCCAATAATTCTTTAGCAACTGTATATATAATTATATCCGCTTCTTTCTTTTGTAACTGTCTTGGTAAATTCTTATAGTCTTCAACTTTCATACTATATATACTTTTCCAAACGTTTGGAAATATTGTCTTAAAGAATTTGCTTTCTGGATATACTTCATTCATATACTTCTTGCAGAAAATCACTTTATGAAAGAACATCTTTTTAAATTCACTTCTATCTTTGTTTACTTCAAACTTCTTATTATACTTCTCTAAAAAATAATCGTAAAATATACCACTTTCGCATAAACCCTTAAATAATCTTACATCTTTCTTTGAATCATCTAACAGCAAAGAGAATAAAAGCGGTTGACTATTTGCAATATCAATTTCAATTAACTCATTGTTTTTATATTTCAAAAACTTTCTTAAAACACTTGGAAAATTTGTGATGTTCGTATAAACTCTTCCGCTTCTAATATCAATCTTTATATAGAAATCTTTATCAATAAATCTTTCAATTGCTTCTGAATAATTGTAATACTGCTTATTATCCAAATTTAATGTTTCTAAATAGTCTTTAACTTGCTTCTCTTCTATTGTAATATCTTCAATTAGACTTTTATATTTACTAAAAAAGTACGAGTCATAAGTAGTAGTCAGCATACTTATATTATTATTATTTAAAACATCTTCTAAATTTATAGTTTTATCTATATTATTAGAAAAATCAGAAAAGGAGTTTTTATGAATCTTATTAGTTAGATTAGAAGAGATGAGATGTTTAGAGAAAGAACGGGTATTAGCATATTCATCAGTTAATTTAAAACTTTTGGAATAGTTGCCAACTTGGTAAGAATGATTTACTTCAAGTATATTCATCTTAATTAGATTATCTCTTACTTTTATTATTCTTCGGTCATTTATAATGTTTCGTAAATAATCAAATTTTAGATGTACATAATCATCTTTGTTTTTCTTGTTATAGATTTTATTAGAAGAGATACGAGTGATGAAGTAATAGTATTGTTCAAGAAATTTAACTTCTTTCTTATCAATTGATTTTAACTTCTCACTTAAATTAAGATTAGCTGGTAAATAGAAGTACATATATTTAGTGATTATAACTAAAGAAGAAACCGATATGTTGTGATTTAAAAAGTCGGAAGATTGCAATTCTCCCGACTTATCACTAATATATGTTTTGGGTGAACTTTTTATATTCATATATAATAACGATTTAATCATAAAAAAAGTTCCCTGATTGAACAAGTATTTTTAATTGTTTGTACTTGCTCTTATTCTATTATACAACTGCATTTATACTTCAATTAGAAAAATTAAATAATTTCTTCATCTAAAAACTCTTCTATGCTTATAAATTTTCTATTTCGTTCTTCAAACTTATATTGATTGATTAATAGATTTTTTGTAACATTGGTAAAAAATGTAAAACTTGAAGATAATTCCGAATTATATTTATCTATTCTTTGCCATAACATTGTAACTACATCACAAATTAAATCTTTTTCTTTATAATATTTTAAATTAAAATGACAACCGCTAATAACGCCTTTTATCAATTTCGTAAATGCTGGATAAATTGTTGTTGTAAATAATTTATCATTTTTGTTTAGTTGATATAGAAGAATTGCTTCTTCAACTTGTTGATTCCAATATTCATTCTTCATTGCCTTTCTCCTTATAATTCAAATAACAAAAACTGTTTTAAATAACT
Source organism: Ignavibacteria bacterium (assembly GCA_041859005.1). Lineage (GTDB taxonomy): Bacteria > Bacteroidota > Ignavibacteria > Tepidaquicellales > Tepidaquicellaceae > CAIKZJ01. The sequence goes on along the minus strand of JBHELA010000308.1, from coordinate 6,785 downwards.
ACTTTGCCGAGCAAAAAGGATCATGGATCAGAAAAAAACTAAAAAATTTTTTATATTTATTTCAATCCATCTGAAAATGCACTTGTATAATAGAATAAGAGCAGATAATACATCAATGAATGATAATTATACTACTCATAATATAGAAAAATGGGGGGCTTGTAGATGAAAATTATACCGGTGGGCTTGTAATCAAATCTCACCCCCACCTACGGGTTTTAATACTTATTGATTATAAGGAGAAAGGAATGTTATTTACAGAAGAACAAAAATTAGAAATAGTAAAAGATATATTTAAGCATTTACAATCAAAGTTTGATAATCTGATTACGAATAAAGAAGATTATACAATTGAAACAAGAAGGGAAAGTTTAAAGGCAGTACTACCAAAAATGAAGAGCCAAAAGGAAATCTGCTATGAATGTATCAAGTTAGGAATAAATGATGCAGTAAGAATAGAAGAATTTACGGGAATGAATCATGATAGTTGTAAACGTGCTATTAGTGTTCTAAAATCAGAAAATAAAATAAAAGCAGTTGGTAAACGGGAAGGTATATATGGTGTTGATATTGCCTATTATAAAATTACCGATGAAGGTTCTGGAAACAAATTATTCTAAATAAGAAAATGAAATTAACAACTGATAAAATTTATAAATCATATTCAGGAAAGTCTGAATCATTTAATCAAGAAGAAAGAAGTATAATTTCAACAATTACAACTTCGACACCTGATAGGTATGGTGATATAGTTCAACCACAAGGGGCAAAATTAGAAGCATATAGAAAAAATTCAGTTGTTCTTTTAAATCATTCAATGAACAGTTTACCAATTGGTAAAAATGTTTGGATTAAAGAAAATGAAAATGGTTTGGTTGCTAAAACTGTATTTGCAAAAACAGCAATTGCAGAAGACGTGATGAATTTATATAAAGATGGATTTATGAATGCATTTTCTATTGGTTTCATTCCACTCAATCATACAAACGATGAGCAAGGTAGAACAGTGTTTACAGATTGGGAATTACTTGAATATTCTGCCGTTTCAGTACCAGCCAACCCCGAAGCAATATCATTAATGATGAAATCAGTTCATTCAGAAGAAATGAAAGAACAATTAAATGATTATCAAAAAAGTATTGAGTTGGAAATGAAAATTAAAAGTTTGGAAAGTGAAATTGAAAGAATTAAAAATGTAGAAGACAAAGTATTTCAATTAGAGGAATATTTTAATCAGATGAAACAAGATAAAGAAGATAAGCAGTTTAAAGAAGTAATGATAAAAACAATAACAGAAAAATTAAATTCATTAGAAAATAAATTGAAGTATTAATTTCAATAAGGTTGATTTTTACATCTAACGGTGATAACTACAACATAATAAATAAATTAATACAAAACAGAAAGGGTTTCAGATGAAAAAATAAAAGTTTAAGTAGGTAAAGAAAAATGGAAGATTATAAAGAAATATTAGATAAATTAACTGCATTAGATTCAAAAATAGATGAAGTTAATAAAAATGTAGAAGTTAAACCTGTTTTTGCTGGTTCAACTGAAGTAGAAGTAGATGAGAAAGAAAGTATCAGCAAAAAAATGAATAAAGCATTAAGGGATGTTGTTAATGGTAGAATTAACAGAATAACTATTGACAAAACTGTTAATGCAGAAGGTACAGATAATATCGGTGGATATTTAGTACCTATTGAATATGGTAATGAACTTATTGGTACAATAAACCAGTATGGTGTTGCCAGAAAATATGCTACAATCAAGAAGATGACAAGGGATAAGATGTCATTTCCTACAGTTAGTACCGACATATCGGCATTTGCAGTTTCCGAAGGTTCACAAATTACAGCTTCAAATTATACCTTTGGTCAAATTTTGTTAGATAGTAACAAGTATGCTACCATCGTTCCAATGACCAACGAATTAATCCAAGATTCAGCTTACGATTTACAATCAGAAGTTATAAAATCATCTGCAATTGGATTTGCTAATAAAGAAGATAGTTTGTTAGTAAGCACTTTGTCAGGTGTATCTAATTCTGTAACAGGTGGAATATTAGGAACAACCTTAACAGGTGCAAATGGTTATGATATTTTAGTAAATACCATATCTACTTTAGAAGCAGTAAATACAAACTACATTAACGGTGCACAATGGTTAATGTCACCTACCACAAAAGCAATGGTAAGAAAATTAAAAGATACAACTGGTATGCCTTTACTTAATGTAAATGTAACAGATGGTTTCAAGGAAAGTCTGATGGGTTATGAAATTGTAACTTCAAATGCTATGCCAACAGCTTCAGCAACAAGTGGTAAAACAGCTATTGTATTTGGAAATTTGAACAATGTTTATTTTGGTGATAGACAAGCAATGGATATATATGTAGGTAAAGAAGGAACAGTTGGTTCTGATAACATATTTGAAAAGGATATGAGTGCCTATAGATGCATTGAAAGAATAGACATCAAATTAGCAAGACCGGATGCATTTGTAAAAGTAGTTGTTACATAAAACAAAACATATTCCAGATATAAGGGTGGGTGTAATAGCCCACCTTTTTAAAATTATAATAATAAAAGGAAATAATGATTCGCATAATTGTATCAGACGTAGCTTTAGGTGACCATGCAAATGCTGTCAAAACTGCGATTGTTCATGGCTATGGATGGGATTCAATTCTAAATGAACTTACTATTGATATTTCAGACCAAATTGAAATTAAAACTGGTGGACTTGCCGCTGATTTAGCTTATGCAAGTTCAATTTCTGCAATTGCTGTTGTTCGAAGCACTGTAGGATATTCAAGCTATGAAAATACAGCATTATTTTATTACCCTGCAATACAAACATTTATGCCATTAGGCAGTAATACATTTGCTGAATTAATCACTGTATCAAGTTCAATAATTTCGTGTGGTGCAGGTGATGCTGAAAATAAAAATAATACTGGTTATGGTGATGGTCTTGAATTTTGGGACGATGATTTAGATACAGCAACAGATGCAGATGCTTCAAGTTTCAGTAACGGTGTAGTGGCAGGAAAAGTATTAAAAATAAAAGATACATTAGATTGCCTTTGGTGGGAAGCAAGATACAGGGCAAGAAAAACAGCAGATAGATTAGAAGATAACAGACCTGCTTTAACTGAATGGCACAAATTAAACGGTTATGGTAAAATAAATGTAGATAATGCAATTGCTTTTAGCGATACGATAATAGCAGATCCTTTTATCGTAGTACCTGATCCAGACCCTGATCCAGAACCAGACCCAGAACCTGAACCAATAGAAGGAGGAATTATAAAAATGAATAGCATAGAAACCAAAGTTAAATTAAATGAGTTAATTACAGTATCAGAGGTACAAAATTATTTGGATAATTCTACTACTTCATTGACTTCATTTTTATCTTCTTGTATAAATTATGTTGGAAAAACCTTTGAGAACTATTGTCAACGTTCACTCCGCAACTATTCAATTACTGCCTATGCAGATGGAGACTATACAGATACATTATTAGTAAAAAATTATCCAATCAATTCAATATCAGGATTAGCATATAAAATTTATTCAGATTCAACTTTTACAGATTATAATTTAACAGATGATGTATTTATTTATGATACATATATCAAATTAAATGATAGAAAGTTTCCTACAGGAAATCAAAATGTAAGAATTTATTATAATGCAGGATTTGAAACTATTCCAGATGATATAAAGAAAATAGCAATTGAAGCAGTTGTTGAAACATTCAAGGAAAGCAATTTAGGACATTCACGATTAGGAATAGATAGTTCAAATATAAATAGTGGTGCAGGTGGTGGTTCTGAAAATTATTTCAGTCTTACAAATAGACATAGAGATGTTTTAGATTCTTATAGAAAAATAATAATATAATGGCAACCACATCCCAAAATATAAAAAATACAATCATATCTGATTTAGCAAAAATAACAACTTCAAACGGATATGATATTACAATTGAAGAAGTAAAAGACAAAGCAACTCTTATAACAGAAGTAAATAATTATCCTTCTGCTTTTGTATTATTAGGTACAGATAAGATAGGTGAAGAATTAGAAGAAAATGAAATAAGATATTTGGATATAATTATTGGTGTTCATTGTAACATAGATGATGATGATAAAATAATAGGAAGTTTATTAAAACACTTTCAGCAAGATACATCAATTATAGATGATTATTGGACAAGTTTAGATACAATTGATGGAATAATTAATTTATCAGTGGTTGAAAAAAATTATAATATCAATTGGCATAACAATAAAAAGACTGTTGGAATATTATTAAATGTAAAATATTATCAGGAATTAAGGACAGTAAGTAGTGGAGTAAATATAATAACACCTCCATCTATTTTAGATGGTTATTCATTAAAAAGTCATACACATTCCATCATAAATAATGATTTAGAAATCAACGGAACATTAACATCAAACGACATATATTTGACAGGACAAATGTTTGCTTATGATGATAATCAAGAAATATATAAAAGATTTTTTGTTCAAGGTGATAGTGAAATATATTTGGGAAGTACAGAAAATGAATTTAGAATATTTTCCAAAGATTCTGATAATGCAAATATTTATTTAAATAATAATCCTATTGGAAGTATATTTTCATCAACTGGACATACACATTCAATCATAAATAATGATTTAAAGGTCAATGGAACATTATCTGCAAATCAATTATACTTTACTTCTACAACAGCAGTTGAATTAACTGTTACAGGACAAGAATTAAATTTCTTGGGTTCAGTAAGTATTACAGGTGATAATGTATTACCTACTGCAAATCATTTATTACAGACATATAAACCAAATGAAACCACACCTTGTTTTCTTGTAACTTCTGGTGGTAATGTAGGTATTGGAACTACAAGTCCAGGTTCAAAATTAAATATTGTTGATTCATCTAATACTTTATTAAAAATTCGCACTAATTCTGGTAGTATTAATGAAACAGCTGGAATACTTTTTGGTGTTGCTGCTTCAGATACTCAACAGGCTGGTATATTTTTTGAAAGATTAGGTGGTTCGGCTGAAGGTAATTTATATTTTGCAACCAAAGCATCTGGTGCTACAAATGTTGATAAATCAAATGCAAGAATGACTGTTGATTCAAATGGCAATGTAGGAATAGGAACAACAGCAGCTGGTGTTAATTTACATATTGTGAAGGGCAATGGAACATTACCAACTACAGCAGGTGAAACTTTAATTCTTCAGAATAATACTAATACAACTGATGTTAGTTCTTTGTCTTTACTTGCGGGTGTTGCTGGTTCTTCAAGAATTAATTTTGGTGATGCTAATGATATAGACATAGGAAGATTAATTTATGACCATTCCGCAAACAAGTTTTTCTTTTCTTATGATTCAGCAGAAAAGATGACAATAGATATAGTTAATGGATATGTTGGAATTGGAACAACATCACCCACAAGGTTATTGCACGTAAATAGTGCTACAAATAATTATATTAGATTACAAGCAACTGGTTCAGATACATATGTAGGTTATGAAATGACTAATGATGCACAAGGTTGGACTGCGGGTGTGAATAATAATGATGATTATGTTATAAATGATGGGTTACAATTTGGTGGCGAAAATATTATTACAGTTCAAAATGGTACACCTGTAAATACATTATATATAAAAGATACAGGCAATATTGGTATTAATACAACTGTTCCATCACAAACACTTGATGTAAATGGAAATATTGCAGTAGGATTAGGAACAATAGGGGGTGGATTAAATTATGGTTCAACTGGGTCTGCTTCTTATGGCACAATAATTCCTTATAATGGCAGTGCTAATATGACTTTTACTTCAGCATATGTTAATGCTGGTGCACCAACTAATGGTGGAATAAATTTTGCTACAGGTGGAACAAATACAAAAGTTAGAATAAATCAGGATGGAAATGTAGGAATAAATACTTCCACACCAACAGAAAAATTATCTGTTTCAGGAAATATAAGTGTAACAGGAAATATGATAGTTAATGGTTTAACAGGATATTCAGGAACAATTACTGCATCACAAGTATTTACAGTCACAAATGGAATAATCACATCAGTTTTATAATAATATCTACAAATCAGTTTTCATTTTATTTTATATAATATAGGATAAAACAAAATGAATTTAGCAAAAAATTCAAATGCAATTAAAAACAAAGGTGGAAATTTATTAGCACTTCGTAGAGTTCTTTTTGATGGTTCTGCATCAGGAAGTGAGACATGGTTCGATGCTGGTCATAGAGAGAAATTTCAATTAACATATTCTAAAGCTTTGGATGAGTTTAGGGCTGAGGATGGTTCATTACAAGCAACAGAGAGTGGCGATGTTAAAGCAGAATTGAAAATTACTTTAATGCAGTCCGATTCAAACACTTTAAACTTCATCACTTCCGAAACTGATAATAAATTCTTCTCTTGCATATTGCATACAGGTGAGGGTTTAGGTACAACTAATCAATATTTATATATACCATTAGCACGTATCCAAACAGATTTAAATATCAGTTATCCAAACAGGAGACCTGAATTAACAATTACTCCATTGGTCGCAACACAAAGTTGGAATGCAAGCTCAATAACATCAGCCACTTGTTCAATTTCTGGTTGGTCACCTTCTCCATTAGCATTATCAGCAACATTAGCAGATGTAGCTGGAACTTATTTTAAGTTTGCAGAAGTCTAATAGTTTTTCTTTCCAGTTATAAATTCACATT
>JBHELA010000020.1:0-10111 GCA_041859005.1 Ignavibacteria bacterium | reverse complement strand
CGAATGGTTAATTGATTTACTTATAACTCTTGCAAAGATTATCGTTGTTGAAACCGCACTCCTTACAGCGGTTGCTTATTCCGTTTATGCCGAAAGAAAAGTTTCTGCTTTTACGCAAAACCGTATCGGTCCGAACAGGGTTGGCTACAGGGGGCTTCTGCAGCCGGTTGCTGACGTTCTAAAACTTCTTCTAAAAGAAGATATCGTTCCTGCAAAAGCGAATAAGTTTGTTCATTCGCTCGCACCGGCTATTTCGCTCTTCGTGGCACTTTCTACTTTTGCAGTTATTCCTTTCGGCGATAAGATTTTTATCGCGGGCAGGGAAATTAAACTGCAGATTGCAGACGTAAATATAGGCATTCTTTATATTCTTGCCCTGCTTTCTCTTGGCGTTTACGGCATCACGCTCAGCGGATGGTCTTCGAATAATAAATATTCGCTTCTCGGCGGTCTGCGCTCTTCGGCGCAAATGATAAGCTATGAGCTTTCAATGGGTCTTGCAGTTTTAGGCATTATTTTAATTAACGGTTCTTTTCAGCTCGATACAATAGTTCAGAATCAGTACGGATGGAAATGGAACATTATTCTTCAGCCGCTTGGGTTTATTACTTTTCTTGTTGCTTCGTTTGCTGAAACGAACCGAACGCCATTTGACCTTCCCGAGGCAGAACAGGAACTCGTCGGCGGATACCATACAGAATATTCAAGCATGAAGTTTGCACTCTTTTTCATGTCGGAATATGCGTCGGTTGTTGTCGCGTCGGCAGTTATTTCTACTCTGTATCTGGGCGGCTGGCAGGTACCTTATCTCCAGACTTTAGGACTGCCCGAGCTTGCTATCAGTCTTCTTCAGGTACTGGCGTTTGTGTTGAAAGTCGTTTTTATGGTGTTTGTATTTATCTGGGTAAGGTGGACTATCCCAAGGTTCAGGTACGACCAGCTTATGAATCTCGGCTGGAAGGTAATGCTTCCTATTGCTTTAGCTAATCTGGTAATAACTGCATTAGTAGTTACATTTATTAAGTTAAACTCTTAAATTATTCAATAATGAAAAAGGTTATCTTTCTCCTGCTCTCGTTCTTTGCTTTTGTAACTTTTACAAAAGCCCAGATGTACTATGAATTTACTCTTCCCGACCTTGACGGAAACGACGTCAGCATGCAAAAGATTCTCGAGAAATCAGATGTTGTGATGCTGAGTTTCTGGGCTACATGGTGTACGCCATGCAAGGAAGAAATGAAGAAAATGGCAGACCTTTACGAAAAGTACAAATTGCAGGGTTTCGAATACGTTGCTCTTAGTGTTGACAATCAAAAGTCCGTTTCTAAAGTGAAAGCTTTCATAACTGCGCAGGGCTATTCTTTCCCCGTTCTGCTCGATACCGATAAGCGCGTTTTTGAAGGCTACAGCGGCAAGGATGAAATGCCGTATTCAGTTATGTTAAACAAGAAGAAGGAAATCATCGCTGTTCACGTAGGTTTTAAGACGGGCGATGAGGTTATCATAGAAAAGGAAATAAAAGAAGGTTTAGGTATTAAATAATTGTAAATTAATTTTTCCCCAAATTCATGATGAAAAAATTTTTACTCTTGGTAATATTTCTTGCATTTGCCGTATCTGCAAACGCTCAGATTAACCTGAACGTAAAGGCTGCGGTTAACAATCTGCTCAGGTACGGAAGCGGTACAGAGACTTTCCTCGGCAACTCTTATGCCAAGGAATATTTTGAAAACGTTACCGATGCACGCCTTTCGGTGAACGATATTATTTTCGGAATGAGGTATGAAATTGACCAGCCTATTGAATACGGTGTAAACTTCAGAGGCATTAAGAAAAGGTTTGTTGAGTACAACAATACCGATGTTGGTCTGAACCTGCGCGCGGGTGATTACTGGGAAATTGTCGCTAAAGGTCTTTCTTTCAATACTTTTGAAGACAGAACGCTTTTCTACGATACGGGTGTTGACGGCGTTAAAGTTTCTTACAAGAAAACTTTCGGCGATAAGAAACCCGTTAAGACAAAAGGGCTTCTTATGCTTGGCAGGATTGTTTTCAACGATAACCTTAAGCCCGAAAGAGTTGAAACCTACGACATCAGAGCGGGTAACTTTGAGATATCGCCGGTAAAACCTTTAACTTTTGGAGCCAACTATGTTTACGCTCAGGGCACTGTTCCCGCGGCTTTCGATACAACCGCACTGCAAAGCTATATCCCCGAGGGTTATGCATCACTGAATATAGGCAACCTTCAGGTATTTGCTTCTTATGCGCATAAGCACACAAACACAGTTCAGAACACTACTTACCCGATTCCGTTCCATGCTAACGGAGACGGATTCTATACATCTGTTTCCTATTCACTTCCGAAAATCGGATTTACGCTTGACTATAAAAACTACAGGTTTGATTTAACAGCCCCGGATTACAGGAGTCTTGACAGACCAACACGTATGCTGCCTTTCCAGAATCCTCCGACGGCGGTTAAAGAGCATGCGACAACATTGCTTTCAAGGTATCCGCATATCGTTGATTTTAACGATGAGGTCGGTGCGCAGTTTGATGTTGTTTACGCTCCCGATGATAAGACAACTTTTAACTTTAACGCAGCAGCTGCTTCAAGACACTATAATTATGTTGATATCAGCCCGGGAGGACTTACTGTATATCAGAGGGTTGACAGAGGCAACAGCTGGATGCCCGATTTCGGTGACGAGTTCTCGCCGTGGTATGAATTTTTTCTTGAGGGCGAAAGATATTTTTCAGATAAGTTCTACGGCAAGATTGCCTATGACTATCAGAATTCTGTTATTTACGATAACATGAACCCAACAGCATCCGAAAAGATGAAAATACATACAATACCGACAGAGTTCAGGTACACATTTATTAAAGATTATACTGCAAAGCTGAATTTTGAACAGCAGTTCGTTAACAGTTCGCAGCATTCGAACGACCCGAATTTCATTAATCAGCTCGTTTCGCTAAGCGTATCCCGCTCGCCGAATGTATCGGCGACTATCAGCTACGAATGGACTACCAGCGACCAGGAGCCGACCGGAAAGAAGAACTGGCTGCTCGGCGAGGTTTCTTACAAAATTAATCCGACAAATTCCGTTACCGTTTCTTACGGCACGGAAAGAGGCGGCGTAAAGTGCACGAACGGTATCTGCAGGTACGTAAGACCATTCGAGGGTTTTCGCTTAACAGTTAATTCAAAATTTTAAATAGTTGAGAGTTGTTACTCTTAAAAAGAATTATAACATGAAAATACAAAACATAATTTTATCAGTTATCGGATTGCTCCTCTCGGGAATCTTGCTTACTTCGTGCGAGTCCAACGATAATCCCGTTATACAGACGAATAATTCAACCGCTAACAGCAAGGTGCTGGTTGAATTCTTTACTGCGGTCAATTGTCCGAACTGTCCGCCCCCCGGATATTTCCTTGACAATGTTGACAGTTTAAAAGGCATTACTATAAATGACACGAACGTTATTATTGTAAGATATCATTCCAACTTCAACGGATACGACCCTTATTATTTGTACAACCCCACGGCAAGCGCTGCAAGGCACAGCTACTACCAGTATTTCTGGAATCCCGCTGCAAGCCTTCTGGGTACGGGTATGCCTAGCTACGACCAGAATGCATGGCTTAATACTATTAATTCACAGCTTGAAAAAAGGAACTCCATCGAAGTGGGAATTTCAAACACTTATGATACGTCGTCAAGAAACGGAACAGTTACCGTATCGCTTTTGCAGACATCAACGAGTTCGGTCTCTGACTTGAAGCTTTTTATTGCTATCACAGAAAGCGAACTTTTCTACTCCGGTACTAACGGAGAAAAGTATCATCAGAACACGTTCAGGAATTTCCTGACTGATAACGCAGGCGATAATGTAGCTTTGCAGACGGGTACACTTTTAAATGTAACAAAAAACTACAGCCTTAATTCAGCGATAAAATACAACAACTCTCACGTAGTAGTCTTTGTGCAGAGTGCATCAGGGAAAACAGTCTATGGCGTAGAAAGAATCAGGTTCTGATTCCTTAAATTAATACTGCCCCGTGAATAAGAATGTACATAAATATATATTCTTTGTTTTCATGATTATTCTACAGGGCAGTATTATAAGCGATTCACGCCTGTCCGCACAGCCCGATACATCGCGAGTAATCCCCGATACTACAGACCTTAACATATTCAGGTATCAGGAAAAACTACTCGAATCCGTTCTTGAAGATTCGGAGGACTCAAAACTTCTCGACAGAATGGAATATCTTAAATCAAATCCACTCGACCTTAACACAGCCACACGAAAACAACTCGAAGAAGTTCCATTTATGACTGCCATTTTTGCTAAGAAGATTATTGATTACAGGAATTCCAACGGCAGTTTCAGTTCAAAAAGGGAGCTCTTGAATATTGACGGTGTGACAAAGGATTTCTACGAAAAGGTAAAAGTGTTTCTTATAGCAAAGAACTCAAAAACAGATGTTGTAAAAAATGAGACGGGAAAAGTTCTCCCGCAGAAAGATTATTATTCAAACAATGTCCTAAAGAATACAGATGTAAATGTGAGAAGCCGCGTACAGCAGGACCTGCAAGACAAGCAGGGTTACATTAACGGAGACTATCCGGGCTCTAAGATAAAGCTGTATAACAGGTTTACGGGTTTGTATAAAGGCAGAGACTTTAGCATAGGAGCGAACTTAACTATTGAGAAAGACGCGGGAGAAACAAACTATGCGGATTATTATTCGGGATATCTCGAGCTTAACAACTGGAAGTTTGTTAACAAGATTATTGCAGGTGATTATACACTTAATTTCGGGCAGGGACTTGGTCTCTGGACTTCGCTTTCATTCTCAAAGGGTGCCGAGGCTGTGAACATTATCAAGAAGAACAACTATGAAATTGATGCTTACCGTTCGACCAACGAAGTGCAGTTCTTTCGCGGCGGTGCCGCTAACGTAGTTTTTAAAAACTATAGCTTCTTCTTATTCTATTCCGATAATTATTTTGATGCCTCGGTCGATACTACGTTAAATGAACTTTCAAGTATTTACTTCGATGGGTATCACAGGACAAACAGCGAGCTTGACAGGCAGAGTTCCTCAAAAGAACAGCTTATCGGCGGAAGGGTATTTGCGGATTACGGTTTCCTCCGTCTTGGCGCAACATACTGGACATCAAAGATTTCAAAGCCGTTTAATTCCGACAGTACAAAACAGCTTTACAATTTTGCAGGTGATAAAGCTAACATGCTTAGCGTTGATTACGATATTATTTATAAGAACTTTAACCTCTTCGGAGAGTTTGCACGCTCACAGTCGAGCAATGTTGCAGCGCTTTCAGCTTTGCAGATTTCGGTAACTATGTTTGCAGATGTTATTTTTCTCTACCGCAATTATCCTGAAGATTTTTCGCCGGTACACTCTTTCGGTTTCGGTGAGAATAACGGCAACACTTATAACGAGAACGGATTCTACGCAGGATTAAGTCTAAAGCCGTTTAGGAATTTTTCATTAGAGACTTATTTCGACCAGTTCAAGTTTCCTTACAGGACTTACTACAACCCCGTGCCGACTACAGGTAATGATTTTCTTCTTAATACAGAGTACAGGATTACAAAAGGATTTCTTATTTACATGAAATACAGGAATAAGAATAAAGAGGAACCTCGTACGGTTACGGATGAGTTCAATCGAGATGTACAGAAGATAGATAACCGTAACCAGACTAACGTCCGCATCGGTTTTGATTATGACATCTCAGGTACAGTAAGAATCAGAAGCAGTTACGAGTACGTCATGGTAAAGTATGAAAACTTCGGCGGAAACAACAAAGGATTTCTTTTCTTCACTGACCTTAAAGCGTTTGTATTGAAGAACCTTTCAGTGTCAACAAGGTTCGTAGTTTTCCAGACTGACGATTATGATTCACGTGTGTATGAGTTTGAAGAAGACCTCCGCGGAGTGATGTCAAACGTAGGACTTTACGGTAAAGGTACACGCTGGTACATACTTTTGAAGTATAAGCCTTTCACTTTTGCCGAGCTTGCGGCAAAATATTCCGCTACTTACTACGATGGTGTAAAGTCAATCGGTACCGGCAACGACATGATTCAGGGCGACCTAAATAACCGCTTCAACCTCGGACTGGAAATACTATTCTGAAAAGTACTTCTACCATCTAGGAAAAGAAAAAGCAAGGTCGCACAACATTTACCTGATTCGTTTATGATTCTCACTGATAAGTGATATTTTACCTCAAAGGTCATAGAAGATTCAAAGAGGCAAGAAAAGATTAGATTAATTGTTTATCAATGCAAATCATAATATTTCAGTGATGCTCAGTGTGCCGGCTTTTGCTTTATCAGTGTGAATCATAATCTTTCAGTGATAATTGTGTCGTATTAACATTGTTACAATAACTTCTTCACTCTGTCATACTATTACTTTGTCACTTTGTTACTTCGTAACTTTGTCACTGTTCTATAGCCTTTTTGCCTTTAGAATTTTCTCAATTAAGCATATTTTAACAGGATGTTAAAAATAAGGTTAATATTTATTCTGATTCTCTTTTCCGCTGTTACAGTTTTTTCTCAGCAGGATGACAGTCTGAACGCAACTGCACTTAAATATTTTATCTCCGGCAAGTCCGCTGAGTTAAGGGATGATTACAAAAGTGCGCTGGAACTATATAAAACAGCTCTTAAGGAACAGAAAGCAGGCGGAATCTATTTTGCCATAGCAAATATATTAGTGCAAACAGGAAAGTATCAGGACGCTCTCATTAATATTAACGACGCTCTGAAGTTCAACGAAAACAACCTTGATTACCTTATTCTTAAAGCTAACATTTATTACGGCACGGGAAAGGTTGATAAGGCTGTGCAGATTTACGAGACTGTTCTCGCAAGAGATTCGGAAAATGTTTATGTGCTTTACTCGCTCGCAAGAGCTTATCAGGAACTGAGCCAACCGGAAAATGCTGTTGCTGTATATGAACGCATTACGGATGTTTACGGGTTCGAACCGGATGTTCTTAAGCGTATGTATGATATTTACAATTCCAGAAAGAACTATGAAAAGTCTGCTGAAGTGCTTTCATATTCACTCAAACTTGATCCGTATAACAAAAGTCTTCTGCTCGAGCTCGCTTCTTTGTACACAAAACTAAATAATGAAGAAGGAGCAAAGTCAATCTACGAAAGGCTTGCTGCTCTTAATCCCGAGGATAAACAAATACAGGCAGAGATTGTAAAGCTGTATTTCCGCAGGAATGAAATTGAAAAGGGATTCATAGAATTTGCAAAGATTATCGGAAAGGATTCGCTTAATCTGCAGGAGAAAATCCAGCTCGCTGAAATGTATTTCGGCATGATGAGTCAGGATTCTAAAAATTCCGATATTGTAGAGTATATTTTCGTTTACTTAAATCAGAAGTATCCTGAAAACTGGGCTCCCTATTATTATCTCGGTGAACTGGATGTAATAAACAAACGCAGTAATGATGTGTTTGAAAAGTTTTCAAGCGGACTTACATACGCCGATACTTCCAAGCAGGCGTACCTGCAGTTCGGATATGCGCTGTTTACTCTCGAAAAGTATGAACAGTCAAAAACTGCTCTGAGCAAAGGACTTGAGCTTGCTCCAGATGATTACAGAATGAATTTTTCCTATGCTCTTACACTTCAGCGCTTGAACTTGCTTCCGGAAGCGATTAAATACTACGAAAAAGCCATGCAGCTTAACCCAAATGACCTGAGCGTTGTATCATCTCTTGCACTCGCATACAATTCAAACAGGCAGTACAAGGAATCAAACGATACTTATGAAAAGGCATTGCAGATTGACCCTGATAATGCACTGCTGCTTAATAATTATGCGTACAATCTTTCAACCCGCGGAGATAATCTTAAAAAAGCAGAGGATATGTCAAGAAGAGCCGTGAACAAGGAGCCCGGAAACCCTTCTTATCTTGATACTTACGGATGGATACTTTATATGATGAAAGATTATCAGTCAGCTCTTGAGTACATTGAACGCGCCGTATCAATAAACGCTTCAAATGCTGTACTGCTCGACCATCTCGGTGATGTTCATTTTGCTTTAAAGGATAAACAAAAAGCAGTTTACTTCTGGAAGAAGGCGCTGGAACTGAGCCCTGAGAGTGAAGAGATAAAGAGTAAGATACAGGCTAATGAATAAAACACAAAGTTTATATTAAAAATATTTATAGAAAGGATTATCAAACCATGTCTGACAATAAAGGACAACACAAAGTTATTATAATCGGTACAGGTCCTGCAG
Organism: Ignavibacteria bacterium; assembly: GCA_041859005.1. Taxonomy (GTDB): domain Bacteria; phylum Bacteroidota; class Ignavibacteria; order Tepidaquicellales; family Tepidaquicellaceae; genus CAIKZJ01. Next base: position 1,788 of record JBHELA010000020.1, on the reverse strand, counting down.
GTCTTACTGCGGCAATTTATTCAGCACGTGCAAATCTTTCACCCGTAATATTCGAAGGCTCGCAGCCCGGCGGACAGCTTATGATTACAACTGATATTGAAAATTATCCCGGGTATGAACACGGAATTGCAGGTCCCGTCCTGATGGATATAATGAGAAAACAAGCACAGAGGTTTGGTGCTGTTTCATATTTTAAAACTATCACAAAGGTCGATTTCTCAGCAAAGCCTCTTAAAGTCTGGGCTGATGACGGTACTGAATATACAGGTGATACTGTAATCATTGCAACGGGTGCGTCTGCGAAGTATCTCGGACTCGAATCTGAAAAGAAGTTCATGGGGTTCGGTGTTTCTGCCTGTGCCACATGCGATGGTTTCTTCTTCAGAAACCTGAGAGTTGCAGTAGTCGGCGGCGGTGATACTGCGATGGAAGAAGCAAATTATCTTACAAAGCACGCTTCCGAAGTCCTTGTTATTCACAGAAGAGAGGGTTTCAGGGCATCAAAGATAATGCTCGAACGTGCTCAGAAGAATCCGAAGATTAAGTTTGCGCTTAATTCCGTAATTGACGAGATAGTCGGTACTGATGAAGGCGGCAAGAAAGCCGTTACCGGAATTAAACTTAGGAATGTAAATACAGGCGAGGTAAAACTGCATGAATGTGAAGGCGTTTTCATGGCTATCGGACATCAGCCTAATACACAGATATTCAACGGAATGCTCGATATGGATAATGTAGGATATCTTGTAACTGAAAAGACATCAACAAAAACTAATATCGAAGGAGTGTTTGCATGCGGCGACGCACAGGACAGCGTTTACCGTCAGGCTGTAACGGCTGCCGGGACAGGATGTATGGCTGCTATCGATGCAGAGCGTTACCTCGAATCGCTTGAGGGTTAGTCTGTTACACTTGTTTTTAAATACATCTTCCCAGGCTTTGGTTTGGGAAGATGTAATATTGATTTCTATCATCTCTTCGATTTCCCGTTTGCATTTTAATCTTTGGTCTTGAAATCCGTACTTGAATTTAGTAATTATGCGAAATGATTAAACTGAATAATATATCGAAATCATTCAAATCCATAAAAGCTTTGAATGATGTCAGTCTCGAAATCCAAGAAGGTGAATTCTTTGGATTGCTCGGTCCTAACGGAGCGGGAAAGACTACTCTTATGAACATACTCATAGGTTATCTTTATGCCGATTCCGGTTCTGTTTCTATTAACGGTGAAGAAATAAAACGCACGGAACTTAAGTTCCGCAGCGAACTTGGTTTTGTTCCTCAGTCTGTTGCCTTGTACGGCGACCTGAGCGCTGAGGAGAACCTTAAGTTTTTCGGTTCGCTTTACAACATCGATTCATCCATCCTTCAAAACAATATAAAAGATTATCTTAATGCAGTAGGATTGTATGAAAGACGCAAGGATACAGTGAAGAATTTTTCAGGGGGCATGAAGCGCCGACTTAACCTGATTACTGCACTGTTGCATAATCCCAAGGTTTTGCTGTGCGACGAACCGACTGTAGGTGTTGACCCTCAGTCAAGAAATGCTATATTTGATTTTCTTGAAAAGCTGAACAGGGAAGGGCTTACGATTGTTTATACAACACATTATATGGAAGAAGCAGAAAGACTCTGCAACAGAGTTGCTATAATAGACAACGGAAATATTATTGCAGTCGGTAGTACAGATGAACTGCTCAAACTTCTTCCTGAAAAGGGACATATATATATAACAAAGAATCATTTGCCTGATTCTTTTTCCGATGTTATTAAAAAGTATGG
>JBHELA010000449.1:0-5080 GCA_041859005.1 Ignavibacteria bacterium | reverse complement strand
AATTTGTCTCCAATTAGTCTTAAATTAGTCTTAAGACCGGGATGCATAAAATCTGTTTTTACATATATCTAATTTTTCAGCACGGTTACCCTCTAAAATGGTTTGATTATTAATTCTTTAACCCGTATTTTTGTTGTTTGCTAAAAGGGCGATTAGCTCAGCTGGTTAGAGCACTTCGTTTACACCGAAGGGGTCTGAGGTTCGAATCCTTAATCGCCCACTCTTGAAAGGTTGTAGATTCTTTTAATTCGGGTCAACAATCTTTTTTGGTTTAAAGAACATTGATTTGTAAACTTTAACTGAGGATGAAGAGTAAGCTTTATTTCATTGGAACTGTCCTTGCTATATTTCTGGTCAATCTTGTAAAAGATTCTATCGATCCTTATTACTACACTATCCTTATTTATATAGGCATCAACATTATTCTTGCATCAAGTCTTAATTTAATAAACGGATTTACAGGACAGTTCTCGCTTGGACATGCGGGATTCATGGCTATCGGCGGGTATTTATCCATTGCATTCTCAACATACTTTGCACCTTTCTTTAGCAACCTTTTCGGAACAGGAATATTCGGTGAGAATATGACTTTTGTTAGTGTTATGATTGCAGGCGGGATTGCGGCAGCATTAATAGGTTTGCTCGTCGGTGTTCCTTCATTGCGTCTTAAAGGCGATTATCTTGCAATCGTTACTCTCGGTTTCTCCGAAATTATTCGTGTGCTAATTCAGGGCATGGATTTCATTGGCGCTTCACAGGGATACCGCGGCGTTTACCAGTACAGCAATGGAGTTAAAAGTCTCTCAATGCTTGATGGGTCTCAGGATTCATTCATCTTTTACAGCGTTCCGAAATACACAGACTTTTTCTGGGTATTCTTCGTTGCTGCTATTCTGATTTATTTTACTTTCAATCTTATAAACTCAACTTACGGCAGGGGATTCATCGCCGTTAAAGATGATGAAGTCGCAGCCGAATCAATGGGTATTAATACAACAAAGTTTAAAGTCATGGCTTTTGTTAGCGGTGCTTTCTTTGCAGGCGTTGCAGGTGCTCTTTACGGTCACTTTAATCTTTATCTTAATCCTGAAGACTTCAACTTCCTTAAATCCATCGAAATAGTCGCAATGGTTATTCTTGGAGGTATGGGAAGCATTCCCGGCGTTATTATCGCAGCTGTTATTCTTACTATACTTCCCGAATTGCTTCGCGGCATTTCGGAATACAGAATGGTTGTGTATGCGCTTCTGCTTATAGTTATGATGTTGACGCGTCCGCAGGGAATTTTCGGTGTCAAGTTCAGAATAAGAAAGAAGAAAGCAGGTACGATTAAATGAACGTTCTGAAGCTTGATAATATCACTATGAAGTTCGGAGGACTTACAAGTATTGACGCTCTGAATGCCGAAGTTAATGAAAATGAACTCGTAGGTCTTATCGGTCCGAACGGTGCGGGTAAAACAACTGTGTTCAACGTAATCACAAGCGTTTACACTCCTACTTCCGGCGATGTGTTGTTCTTAGGCGACTCACTCGTTAAGTACAGCACAAGCCAGATAGCGCATCTTGGTATCTGCAGGACTTTTCAGAATATCCGTCTTTTCAAAAGTCTTAGTGTAAAGGATAATGTAAGAGTCTCGTTCGGCGTTCATTTAAAGTCAGGTTTCTTTTCTTCAATCGTTCAGTTGAATAAGTTCGCTGCCGAAGAAAAAGAAGTTGACAACAGAATAGATGAACTTCTCGAAATGTTCGGACTTCACGATGTTAAAGATGAAGAGGCAATATCCTTGCCATACGGCGACCAGCGCAAGGTCGAAATAGTACGTGCCATTGCAACAGAACCTAAGCTCCTCCTTCTCGATGAACCCGCCGCAGGCATGAACCCTAAAGAGAAATCAGACCTTATGAAGCTTATACGTGACGTAAAAGAAAAGTTTAAGATTTCTATTCTGCTTATTGAACATGACATGAGCGTCGTAATGGGTATCTGCGAAAGAATTTATGTAATTGAATACGGCAAGAAGATTGCCGAAGGACTGCCTTCGGAAATACAGTCAAACGAAAAAGTTATCGAAGCTTATCTGGGAGATACGAAACATCATGCTTAAGATTGAAAACCTGAACGTCAATTACGGCGCCATCAAGGCAGTTAAGAATATCACCATTGAAGTAAAAAAGGGTGAGATAGTTACTCTTATCGGTGCAAACGGAGCAGGGAAGTCAACCATTCTCCGTACAATCTCTGCGATCATCAAACCTGCATCAGGCAAAATACTTCTTGAAGGAAAAGATATTTCAAATATTCCACCGCATAAAATCGTCGAGCTTGGTATATCTCAGGCACCTGAAGGCAGAATGATTTTCTCGAACCTTACCGTTCAGGAAAACCTTGAGATGGGAGCGTTTACACGCAAGGACAAGGATAATATACAGTTAGACCTTGAGCTTATTTTCGTACTCTTCCCTCGTTTAAAAGAAAGATTGAAGCAGCCAGGAGGTACGCTTAGCGGAGGTGAACAGCAGATGCTCGCAATCTCACGCGCTATTATGTCAAAACCAAAACTACTGCTTCTTGATGAACCTTCGCTCGGCATTGCACCAATACTCGTAAAACAGATATTCGAAAAGATTAAGTCCCTTAAAGATGCGTCTGGACTTACAATTCTGCTCGTTGAACAAAACGCCAATTTAGCACTTTCTATTTCGGACTATGCTTACGTTCTCGAAACAGGCTCAATAAAACTCGAAGGAGAAGCAAAAGCTATGGCTGATAATCCCGAAGTTCGGAAAGCTTATTTGGGCGAATAATTACTTTATTTTCACTATTTTTGTAATACCTCTAAACAATAACAATTACCAATTTAAACATATTGTATCATGAATTTTAAATATGCAAAAAGAATGCAAAACCTCGGCACCGAAACTGCATTTGAGGTTTTAGCTAAAGCAAAGAAACTGGAAGCTGAAGGCAAACACATTATCCATCTTGAAATTGGAGAGCCTGATTTTCCTACGCCTGAAAATATAGTTCAGGCTGCAGCAAAGTCCTTGCAAGGCGGTGATACGCATTACACGCCTTCAAATGGTATTCTGCCTCTCAGAGAGACTATAGCGAAATATATGTCAAGAACAAGAGGTCTTGATTTTACTGCCGATGAAGTTGTAATGACTCCCGGCGGAAAACCAATAATGTTTTTTGCAATCATTGCTCTTGTAGATGAAGGTGATGAAGTGATTTATCCTAACCCCGGATTCCCGATTTATGAATCGATGATAAAGTTCATGGGCGGCAAGCCTGTTCCTATTCCTTTAAAGGAAGATAAAGGATTTGCTTTTGACCCTGAAGATTTAAGAAAATTAATTACTCCAAAGACAAAACTGTTAATCATTAACACTCCGCAGAATCCTACAGGCGGAATTCTTACAAAAGATGCAATCATTAAGATTGCTGATATAATTAAAGATAAAGATATCTGGGTTCTGAGCGATGAAATATATTCACGTTTGATATTTACAGGCGAGCACTTCAGCATTGCACAGGTACCCGGCTTTAAAGAAAGAACAATCATTCTTGACGGGTTCTCGAAGTACTATGCAATGACGGGATGGAGAGCAGGTTTCGGCGTTATGAACAAAGAAATTGCACCTATGATTTCAAAGCTCGTAACGAACAGCGTGTCATGCACTAACGCATTCGTTCAGAAGGGTTGTATCGAAGCGCTTGAAGGTCCGCAGGATTCAGTTGACAAAATGAGAGCTGAGTTTCTTGCACGCCGCGATATCATTGTCGAGGGATTAAATTCAATTAAAGGATTTTCATGTATCGTTCCTGACGGTGCATTCTATGCGTTCCCTAACATCACCAAGACGGGATACAATTCAAGGGATCTTAATGACCACCTGCTTTATAAAGGAAACGTAGCAGCGCTTTCAGGCACGGCATTCGGTGAGTACGGCGAAGGTTATTTGAGATTCTCTTATGCAAACTCAAGAGAAAATATACTTGAAGCTATCAAAAGAATAAAAAGCGTTTTATAACTTATTTTTATCTCTTCTATAAAAAACGGCTCTTTCATTAAGAGCCGTTTTTGTTTTTAAAACCTTTACCTTACTACAATCATCCGTTTTGTCTCAGTGTATCCATCCGTTGTCATCCTGTAAAAATATACACCCGAAGACAAACCCTTTGCATTAAACCTTATAGTATGCTCGCCTGCGCTGTAAAACTTATTAACTGCCTCCGCAATTTCTTTGCCGCTTATATCGAATACTTTAATGACAACGTTACCATTCTTTGGTAATGAGAATCTAATGTTTGTTTCCGGATTAAAAGGATTCGGATAATTAAAGTATAATTTGTATCCGTTGAAAGTTGTAGCCGAACCCGAAATGAACGTTGAATTTAATTCCTTTATTCTGCCGGTTGAAACATAGCTAAGTGTATCGAATGTTGAAACAAAGTTCTTTATGCATGTATATTCGGGAGTGAATGTCGGAGTCAGATTGGTTATTTGTAATCCAAGCTGTGATAGTGCCAGCAGTAATCCTTGATTTGCAGTTGCTGAGTAATTAGTTGTTCCTGAAAAAGCTGTGTCATTCACGAACATGCTCGATGAAATCACTCTTTGCCCAACCGGTAGTGTTTTATCGTAATCAAACCTTAGTCCTGCAAACTGCGGGAAGTAACTAACGTTATCCGTTGTTAAAGCGAATATCAGTTCAAGTCCTCTTTTTAATTCTGAACCTGTAATGTTAAACTTCATCATATTAAAACCTAATCCCGTTGTAGTATCATATCCGTAAGGCGATGCCCTTAATACATCATATCCTGTTACATTTCCCATGTGTATCGTTTCTGCGGTAAGTCCTACTGCTGTCATAGAGATTTGAGTATTCGTTAGATTTCTGTGTGCATCAGTAACAAGGTTTCCGAGCGGTGTGTCTCTGAAAGAACTGCTGTTATTCCATGAAGGCGGTATATTCCTCTTTGCATAAGTAATCTTTTGAAAAACATCTCCGTATTTATTTATTATTCCCTTCCTGAAAGAATTTATGTAGTTTTTAATTTCTGTATTCTCAGG
>JBHELA010000381.1:0-15059 GCA_041859005.1 Ignavibacteria bacterium | reverse complement strand
GTTCTACTTCCGTTTTTGCACCAATGATGTTATATCCGCGATAATCCGTCTTATCCGCGGAATCCGCGTTCGTTTTTTCCTTAATTTGACTGCCACAAGTTTCTTACTTCCTTAATTCCATTTTTGTAATTGGGGGCTATCAACTATCAACTAACAACTAAGTCTTTGGCTTTTTTCTTTTCCATTAAGCTATTAACTTTGTATATGAACAACATCAGCAGTAAAGCAAAAATTGGAAATAATGTCGATATAAAAGGTTTCGTTACTATTGATGATGACGTTGAAATCGGAAACAATGTGTATTTAGGTCCTTGCGTCTATGTCGGTAACGGCTCCAGAATTTCCGACAACGTAAAAATCTTTCACGGCGGCAGCATAGCCTCCCACCCTCATTCTACAAGTTTTGCTGACGAAATATCCACAGTAGAAATTGGCGAAGGTACTCTTATCAAAGAATTCTCTACAATCAGCAGAGCAACAAAGTACAGTCACAGAACAATAGTAGGTAAAAATTGTTATATAATGAATTACGTTCATGTTGCTCACGATAATATTATTGGCGATAACGTTGTCCTTACAAATGGAGTAGGTCTCGGAGGTCATGTTACTATCGGCTCATTCACTACTATTGGTGGCATTGTCGGTGTCCATCAATTCTGTAAAATTGGTGAATACTGTATGGTCGAATCCAACACAAAAGTTACTAAAGATATTCCGCCTTTTTCTTTGGTCGGCAGAGCGCCTCAAAGATTTATAGGCTTGAATTCTATAGGACTCAAACGAAACGGTTTCTCAACTGAAACAATATCTAAAATCAGAGACACTTATAGAATTATCTATGACCCAAAACTGAACTTCAAAGACTCTTTGAAAAAACTCACCGATGAAATGGAAATCAAAGACGAAATACAAACTATTTACAATTTTATCATAAATTCAACTCGGGGTATCATTCCGAGAATATAAATGGGAACTTTTTCCGTTAAATTTTGTTTACATATTTAATTAAATCAGTTAGTCATTTTTCCAGCAATAAATGACTAAATTCCTGAAAACACAATTCTTATACGATAATCCAATAAAAGTACGGTAAAAGTGCGATAATAGTACGGTAATAGTACGGAGTATCCTCGTAGTATTGCCGTATTAACCTCGGATTAACGTCGTATTTCTGTCCTTCGCCTCTCTTCTCCCAATATTTCGTAATTATATTCCATTTTGCATTTTCCAATGCAATTGTTGAACTTATTTGAATATTTTTCTTTATTTTGTTAAATTGTCACTTAATTTTATTAACAAATCAGTGCAATCAAAATATGGGTAAAGAAATATTAGAAAAAGCAAAAGAAGCTGCAATGGGAGCTGTTACGGGTGTTACAGAACAGATTATCAGTTTTAAAGACAATTATCTTGGAGATGAACAAAATGAGATAAATGAAGATTTTAAAGAAGCGGGCTCAGGCAAAATAAAAGAGATTATGGAAAGTATTAATGATTCTATTTCTCTGATTTCTTCTTCAGGGTATGAGTTTAAAGGTATTGGTGTCGCTCTCGGACTCACTCCTTCAATTACGCTATCTTTCCACTACATTAAAGAGATTTCTGAAGAGGAAAGGAAATCGATTCTCGAACAGGCTGAAAATAAAAAGACAATAAAAATTATTCTTAAGATGCTTTTTAAAGCAGGTGATTTTTACCGTTCAATTAAACTCGGTGACTATGTCCTCGACGCAGTTAATATGTCGCTTGGTCTCTCGCTCGGCATGAGTCTCACATTCAAGAAAACATCATAATTATTTAATTCCTGCTGTTCTTTCTGGACAGCAGGAATGTTATACTATTGACTGATAAGAATATTTCTTCTTAAATAAATCCAGGTCATCAAGAACTCTCATTAGTTCTACCACATCCTTCGCAGATTTCTTTACCATTTGCATTTCCTCATCATTAAGTTTTAACTCGATAACTTTCTCGATTCCGTTCTTTCCCAATACCACAGGAACTCCGAGATGTAAATCCTTAAGTCCGTATTCTCCATTCAAAGCAGCACAAACAGGAAAAATCCTTCTCTGATTTTTAACAACTGCCTCCGTCATTTGTGCAGCAGCAGCTCCCGGTGCATACCATGCTGATGTTCCCATTAAATTAACGAGCTCGCCTCCGCCTTTCTTTGTCCTGTCAATGATGCTGTCCAGTGTTTCTTTGTCAAGCAGTTCGCTTATCGGTATGCCCGACACCGTTGTATATCTCGGAAGGGGAACCATCGAATCTCCATGTCCGCCCATTAGTATTGCATGTATGCTTTTCGGTGAAATGTTTAGTGCATTAGCAATAAATGATTTATACCTCGCCGTATCTAATATGCCTGCCATTCCAAATATTCTATTGGAAGGTATTCCGTCTGCTGCAAGAAATGCAACGTATGTCATCACGTCAAGTGGATTCGAAACTATTATAAGTATCGCTTCAGGTGAATATTTCACAACCTTCTCCGTCACATCTTTCACAATTAATGCATTCGTCTTAATCAGGTCATCCCTGCTCATTCCCGGTTTCCTCGGCAGCCCTGCCGTTATTACAACCACCTGTGAATCTTTTGTGTGTTCATATTCTTCACCTGCTGCATTTATTCTTGTGTCAAAACTTAGAATCGGAGAAGTCTGCCAGAGGTCAAGCGCTTTTCCTTTTGTTACATCTTTGTTTAAATCTATTATTACAAGCTCTTCAGCAAGCTCTTTCACAGCTATTTCGTTCGCACAAGTTGCTCCTACGTTTCCTGCCCCAACTACCGTTATTTTCATTCTTTATCCTTTCTGTTTATTTCACTTATATATATAACAGAATACGCAAATAAAAAGGTGCCCTGTTTTCACAGGACACCTTTTTTAGTAATTACTTATTTAAAACAAATTAGAAACCTATTGATAAATTCGCTCTGTAAGTTCTCTTCATTCCCGGAATTACGCCGAATCTGTCTGCGGAAGAAAGATAGTCAGTATCAAATATGTTTAGTACCTGTAATACTATCGTTCCTTTAATCGGTGAATTGCTCGTTGTGAAATTGAATCCTAAGTTCCCGTCAAGAAGAAATCTTGTCGGCAGCTGATTGTCAAATGAACTTCTGAATAGCTCTTTTCCTGAAGTTGTTTTTCCGATAAAATCACCGCTTGTCGCCATGTATGAACCGCCGTCAAGCAAATAATCCTTCGCAAAGAAGCTTCCATCTATTGATCCGAAGAAATTGTTGTAATCATAGGTCAAGCTTAATGATGCCATAAGCTGCGGTCCAGATGCAACCTGTGTCCCTTCGAGCTCATCAAAATAGAGTGGTTTCACGTTACCGTTTTCATCAAGTGAAGATGTGTTAAATATTCTTCTTGCACTTGTTATTGGATCAGTCTTAACCGCGTCAAGAACAGTCTGCCATTTATTATCCATAAATGTAAATGAACCGCGTAAACCTAATCCTTTTATAGGAAGGACTTTGTTTAAGCTTGCTCCAAGCTCCAATTCAGCACCCATATGACGTGATGTACCTATGAGCTCAGTTCTGAATCCGTTCCTGTCATATCCGGGCTGACCTGCCTGTGACTGGTCCTGAATACTTGCTGCTTTATTGTCCCATAACATGTAATATCCGTTTATCTTTGCGTATAAGTCATCTGTGCTATAGCCAAAACCAAGTTCAAACTGATTTGATTTTTCATCTTCTGCCGATGTGTTAATTCTTCCCTGATTGTAATAAATACCAAGGTCAACGAATCTTTCAACATGTGCAAAGTTTGCAAATACATTGATGTTCTTTGTTGCATTGAAGTTTACACCGACTTTTGGCTGGAAGAATCCTCTTGAACGGTTTTCATCAACAAGGTCAAATTCATACCAGCGTGTTGTCGAACTGTTATCTTTCATATAGAATTTATTTCCAACTGAACCTTCCTGCGTTAACCCAAGCTGTGATGCTTCTGCAATCGTTAATTTCTTTCCAATCGCATTTTCACTCGGCATGTTTTCTTTAATCTTGTAATTGTACCATACGTACTGAAGTGAACCCATGAAGTTGAACTTATTCACTACATAGTTTCCCTGTGCAAATAAAGTCATTTGCGGTGTCTCGCCAAGGTAGTTTCTGTATTGGGAACCGTAAGTCGGATCTCCGTCTGAATTCCAGCCGAATACGTTCATACCCCAGTCATATTGCGGACCGTCGATGTCTCCTTGTTTTACTACACGGGAAAATTGTGCACCGGTAACTTTACCTGTGGTATCCCTGAAAGCGTATCTTTGTGTTGTGCTTGTTTTACCAAACAGATTAGTGAAGTAACCTGGGTGGTCAGCTTTCCAATATCTGAATTCTGCGCCGCCTGTCATCTTGAAATTCTTGCTGAATTCTTTCTCGTAGGATGCTAAAATTCCGGTCTGGTTATGAATCGAATAACTGTTCCTCTGAAATGCATTCCTTGAATATACTGTATCGAATATACCAAAATTGTTTATGTATCCTTGTGTGTTGTAAAGATTGGTCTGAAGAGTGTCCACTCTCTGTCCGTTAACACCAAGACCATTTCTCCATGCCCAGACTGTTCCTGCTGAATTGATGCTGGACCCGCCTCCGCGTCCTGCTGACCAGAAACCTGTTGCACGAAGTACTGAGTTATCCGCAAAGTTGTAATTCCAGTGAAGTTCAACCTGAGGTTTGTGGAACATATTATGTGAAAGGTTAACAAAATTATCGTCCACAAGTTCTCTCCAGTTATCAGTAATGCTTCTGTATCTCGATGTTGCATCAGGCTGTGCATTGTATTTTGCATCCCATTGATTTGCAACGTCCCTTGATACGAACGGCGCCGAATTTGCCGTATATCCAAATTTCTTAAAGTACGCAATATCATTGCTGAATGAGTATCCGTGAGACTGTGGCGCACCGTGTAAAACTAACTTAAATGTCTGGTTTGCCGCGGGAAGGAATGCTGCTGAGAGATAGTAGTTCAATCCTTCATATCTTCCGCTTGTTCTTGAACCCTCACCAATCTTTCTTTCTAAGTTCAATGCTCCTGCAAACTTTCCTCCTATGAGACCGCTTGAATAATTAAAGCCGTACATAGTATTTGTTGGTGAACCTACATTACCTTTAAGTCCGAAGTATCTGTTCAGAGCAGGATTCTCAGTTAGTATATTAAATGAACCCCCAAAAGAACCTGAACCGTAGAGAGAGGAACCTGCACCTCTTTGTATTTGTATTGAACTTGCGTTTGATGATACTGAACCCCAGTTTGACCAGTAAACCGAGTTTGATTCAGGATCATTTGTTGGAATGCCGTTTATCAAAACCTGAACATAGTTCTGGCTAAAACCTCTGATAAGTAATTTACCCTCTCCGTTTCCAACACCGTCCGTGGAAAATGAATAGAATCCCGGAACGTTTCTGAGCAGCAGCGGAGCATCCTGACCCTGCATCCGCTTCTCGATTGTTTTGGAATCTATATCAGTGAACGCAACTGGTGTCTCGCGTTCAACTGCACGGTTAATTTCGATTACCTCTGTCGTGAAACCGCCGGGTGTCAGAGTCACGTTATAATTCATGTCATTCTTTAAGTCAAATATCGCTGTGAACTGCTCATAGCCGGTATATTTGACAATGATTGTGTAGTTCTGGGCGCTTAGTCCCTTAAATTCATAGACACCGAAATTGTCTGTCGTTGTCCTGTACTGACCGGGTACAAGCTCAACAGTAGCATTCTTAATACCAATCATTGATTCAGCGTCTGTTACTGTTCCCGAAAGCTTATAGCTCTGTCCATATGAACTAAAACTAACAGTGAAAACAAGTAATAAAAGTAGAAAAATTTTCTTCATTCTTCGTCCTGATTTAGTTTATAAAATAGTTGTTTATAAGAGATAAATAAAAATGTGAAACATTACCAAAATATTTATGTAAATATGACTATATTGTTTAATCAAACAGTAATAAAACTGTTAATAAATTGTAAACAAACTTTCTAAATATATTAAAACTATAATGAGGTATATTTCTTTTATATGAAGAAACTTCAACAATTTATAAACGATTTATAATAGTATCAAGATATTAATTTCGTAGCATCAAGGATTTTTTTGTATTGGGTTGGAATTATTATGATGAGGGTATAATATCCGTATTGTTTTTAGCAATACGGATATTATCAATTTAATCCTAATAAATCAGTTTCTTAATTTTCTGTCCTAAGATATTCAAGTATCTTCCTTGCGTCAGTCTCATTAACATCTTGGGGATTCATCCTGACTTTCATTTCTTCAAACAGCTCTTTAGCAGCTTTATTTTCATTTATCATACCGTCAGGATTAAGCATCATGTTCATTATCCATTCAGGTGTTCTGCGTTTCGTTATCCCCCTCAAAGCCGAACCTATCCTTTTCTGGTCAAGAGCGTGGCAAGTGGTGCATTTCTTCTGAAACAATACCTGTCCTTCGCTTACTAATTTCTTGTCTATTTCTCCTAATGCTAACTCTTTAACAGGACCAATTCCTTTATCGGTTTTAGTATCCTCAGAACATCCGGTTATAAATGAAACAAATGATAATAATATTATTATAACTATTTTCTTCATAGCTTGTATTCCGGTTTTAAAATTTCTTCAAGCTCCTTATAAGTAAACTTCAGTTCCGTTGGACCGACTGCGTATGCTGCAATTTCATAATTATTGTAATAGAAATTAATACCCTCTTTTGTAAGTATGAAGTTGTCGTTGAACTTAATAAAGTTATCAAATAAATACCCTTTCTCTCCGTCAAGCCTGTCATTCTCTTTCAGGTTTCTCAACTCTCTGTATTTCTTGTCAATTAGTTTGTTTAGTTTTTCTTCAAATCCACTGTTAAATAAATCACTTAATTTAACTTGCTTTCCCGTTTTTGGATTAAAGACAAAGTACCTTGCAAAACTATTTGGGTGTGCTCCACCTGTATTTATATAGTAATCAATGCTTACTGATAAGGCGGAAGGTTTATTAAAAACCACACTGCTGTTTACGTCGAGTGCATAAACAACCGGAAAATCTGGTGAGGCATCTTTCGTAACACTTTCATAATCTTCGAAGAATGTCTTGGCAAGTCCATCAAGACTCTTATTGCTGGCTTTCCCTTCTATAATAAAAATACTGTCAGCTAAATATGCATCTACTACTTTGTTAATCTCCATAGCATTGTTCCCGGAAAAAATAGGATACGATACTTTAAGGTATGAGCATTTTTCATCACTATCCTTGCAGTCTTTATAAGTCTTCTTGAAATTCTTAACTTCATAACTTAAACTGTCTTGGACCTTAACTTCTTGTTTGACTTCTTTAGTTTCCTTACTAACTGTTTCTGTTTTTTTCCCGCATCCTATTACTATGAATGCAATTAGTACAATTGTTATTACGTGTTTCATAATGATTTGTTAATATTGTTTATTAAATTTTAAATAAGGTTATAACATTCTATCTATTTTGTCTATTGGTTTTCTTTCTGTAAAAACTTTCTTATATTAAGTCCTATTTTTTCTCTTTTAATATGTCTCTTATTTCAGAAAGTAGCTTTTCCTCATTTGTCGGTCCGGGAGGAGGAATTGGTGCTTCTTTCTTTTGTTTTACAACTTTTTGATAAGCCTTTAATACAAGAAAAATACAAAATCCTATTAATATAAAGTCAAATACATTCTGTACAAAAGCTCCGTAATTCAGTGATACTTCTGAAACAGCAGGGGATATTACCTGCGTTCCGTTCATTACAGCTTCTTTGCCGCTTTGTATCACAACTTTAAGCTCCTTAAAATCTACTTTTCCAAGTAGTAATCCTATTGGGGGCATCAGTATATCATTTACAAGTGAAGTTACAACCTTGCCGAAAGCTCCGCCTATAATGACTGCAATTGCGAGGTCAATCACATTGCCCTTCATTATGAATTCCTTGAATTCCTTGATTAATGACATGATGAATTTATTAATTATTAAAAACAAAGATAAGTATTTAGAATTAAATAAAAAACAATCTATGTAACTATTTTTACATACTTTTGAAGAATCTAGAGTTTATTATCGGGGGAGTGTAAAGTATATTGAATATATCCCTCAAAACAGATATATTAATCTGATTATAAATAATATAACCAAATGAAAAGAACAATAATTACTATAGACGAACAGAAATGCAACGGTTGCGAAGAATGCGTCAATGGATGCCATGAGGGAGCCTTGCAGATGATTGATGGAAAAGCACGGCTTGTTAGCGAGCTTTATTGCGATGGCCTCGGTGCTTGTATTGGTACATGCCCGGAAGGAGCCATAACTCTTGAAGAGAGGGATGCCGAACCTTACAGTGAAATTGCTGTAATGGATAGAATATCAAAAATGGGAGAAAAGGTTATCTTGGCTCATTTGAAACACCTTAAAGACCATAATGAGATGGGATATTTAAATGAAGGTATTGAGTACTTGAAAAATAATTCCATCAATGTTAATCTTAATTCTTTATTTGAACAGAAATTAAACGTGGTTGAGAACAGCGAACCCCAGCATACAGGTTGTCCCGGCTCCAGGCAAAAAACCTTTACTAATATTCAGAATGAAGTTAATGAAGATTCTGCAGACTCTGAATTAACTCATTGGCCAATTCAACTGCATCTTATCAATCCTTCTGCATCACATTTTAAAAATTGCGATTTACTTATTGCAGCTGATTGCGTACCGTTTAGTATCTCAAATTTCCATTCGAAGTTTTTAAAGAATAAAAAGCTCGTGATTGCTTGTCCAAAACTGGATTCTGGTAAAGAAATCTATATGGAAAAATTAAGAGTCCTGATTGAAGAAACCCGAATAAATACCTTAAACGTAGTCATTATGGAAGTTCCTTGCTGCAGCGGTTTGTTAAAGCTTGCTCAGCTTTCTGTCGAGAATTCAAGCAGAAAAGTCCCGATAAAATACACCGTAGTCGGGATTCAGGGGGATATTATCAAAGAAGAATGGTTGTAATGTAGTTTTGTATTTTAATAAAAACTAAATCTAATTTAAGCAGGGAAGTAATTATTCATCGAGTATTCCCAAACCCTGTCGTATTATTGTAACGCCCCCGTCTGAACAATCAACCACAGTTGACGGAGTTCTTTTTCCAGGTCCGCCTTCAATTACTATATCGACTCTTTTCTCAAATACTTCATAAATAAGTTCGGGGTCGCTGATGTAATCATCATTATCATATATATCGTGTATGGATGTTGATGTTATCGGATTGCCGAGTTCTTTGACTATAGTTCTGCATATTATGTTGTCTGGTACCCTTATACCCACAGTTTTCTTCTTACTCTTGAATATTTTCGGTACATTGCTGTTTGCTTTAAGAATAAATGTAAATGCACCGGGTAAATGTTTCTTCATTATTCTGTAGAGCGGTGTATCTATGCTAAAAACAAAATCTGAAAGGTGGCTTAAATCATAACATACTAACGAGTAATTTGCAGTCTTCACGTTAATATTCTTTATTCTGCTTATTCTCTCTATTGCTTCATGATTGTTTATGTCGCATCCCATTGAATAAACTGTATCAGTCGGATAAATTACTATTCCGCCGTCTTTCAGGCATTCCGTTACCATTTTAATCTTTCTTTCTTCAGGATTTTCGGGATGTATATGTAGAAACATCTAATTATTTAGTAATTGTGGTTTAATATGTCATCCTTAATAAGAAATAATAAGTTTTCGACGATAGCTTCATTATTTTCTTTATTTGACTGGGTTTCTAAAACAGGCTGGCTTGTTTTATTGATTAAATTACCGTCAAGATATCCGCTCGCAACATAGTTTTCTCCGTCAAATTCAACTATGATACGGAATTTCTTTAAACCTTTTTCTAATATTTCTTCTTTAATGACCAATGTTTCCTAATAACTATATAAATTAATCAATTTTTTACCTAAAAAAAGCAACATAATATTTACATAACTATGCGGATTTTGTTCCCCTTTATACAATAAAAAAAGGGGATGCTAAGATCCCCTTTATTCTCAATCTTTATTATTTCTTATTTAAGTACTATCATCCTTTTTATATCAGAGAATGAAGAGGTATTAATTCTGTAGAAATAAATTCCGCTCGCAAATTTTCCTGCGTTGAATGTTGCCTTATACTTACCGGGCTGTAAAAATTCGTCAGCAAGTACATCAACTTCTTTTCCAAGAATATCATATACCCTTATCTGCACAAGTCCTGCTTTTGGAACATCAAAATTAATGTTAGTTACAGGATTAAACGGATTTGGATAGTTCTGATAAAGTTTGAATTCACTCGGGATTTCTGTTCCAATGCTTGATATTCCTACTGTATGTAATGCCCAGTTTGCTGTCTCAGCTATTGCATTATTAATTGCAATGTTTATTATTGTGTCCATTCCTAATGTGTCAGTGCTTGTATATGATCCATTTCCCGAACCTGTCCAGCCTTTAAACCTGTATGTTGAACCGCCTGTCGAATAAATCCTGGAGTTGACACCGAACTGGAATGTTACCGCAGAATCATAATATCCACCGCCTCCAAATGTATTTCCGATAGTTGAGTTCAATATCAATCTATACTGAGGTTTGTAATTTGCAGTGTAAGTACCCGGTGCAGTAACCGTGAAAGTCTGCGTTGTATCTCCGCCTTGTGACCAGTTTGTATAAACATATCTAGTTGTGCCGACAATCTTTGGGCTCATTGCTTGTATCGTTACGGATGAACCTATATTAAAACTAATTGTCTGCCTTGTATTATATTGCACATTGTTAATTTTAAAATCGCACAATCCGTTTCTGTTCGTTCCTATGATTAATGTGGCTACATTTACGTCTATGTTTTGGATTCTTTGATGTACGGGTATTCCGTTAGGACCTTTTCCTGTAATTATTATTCCGTAAACTCCCGGTGTTACTGAGCCTATTGCTTTTATTCTGACAGTTACAGAGTCAGGATAACTTGTTATAGAATCTTTCCCATTAACAAAACTTACCTGAAGTGTACCTGCGGCAGGGAGTGTATCCACCGATACAGTAAATTTCACGTAATCGGTGTAACTTTTTACTGAAGGAACTGCTACTTTTATAAATGCACTGTCATTGTTTACAATAAATGTTTTTTGAGAATTGATGGTCATTGCATAGTCCGGATAATATGCAGTATAGCTTCCGAATGAATTTGCTCTGAAGTCCGTCCAGACTGCCATCGAAGTCTTGCCGTAAGATGTAATTCCGTCGTAATCACCCTGATATCTTGGTGTCCCTCCTCCTCCGCATGATGAACAATCAATCTTGAATTTTGTCGTTGTTAATTTTTGGTTTTGAACGAATGTTGCTCCGCCGTTGCTCGAATATGAAGCATATACATCACACGAATCACTCGTAGGAGTATTTCTTGTGTCAAGCCACTTCACGAAGAGTCTTCCTGTTTGTTTGTCACACCAGATTGCTGGATGCCATTGATGATTTGCTGTTGGGTTAATATCATCGTTTATAAGAACAGGTGCCGAGAATGATGCTCCTTGGTCGGTAGAATACCTGCAGTATAAATCAGGCTTATTTCCGTCTCCGGCCGGTTGATTTGTAGGATATACTAAATATAATCTCCCTCTGTAAGGTCCGTAACTGTTATCAGCAGTTATAAATGGATACGGACGTGTCCTCATGTTTTGAACACTGTTTCTTCCGCCCACATTTGTACCGACGTATCCCGCAAAGTTTTGTTGTGACTTCATCGTAAATGATGCGCCTCCGTCTGTTGATACGAAAAATGAATACGTAGCCGCAAACGAACCTCCTGAATTTGTAACTACATATACACATCCTCCGGGTATGTCACCTCCAATTACATTTGGACCAACACATGGCATTGCACCTGGTAAGTTATGCGGAGCAAGTGACTGAGCATATACAAAAGATTGACCTCTGTTTGTACTTCTGTAAACATTGCACGATAATCCTGCTGTTATTGTAGAATATACAAAGTTTGAATAAGGTCCGGCACTTTGGTCTGCTGCAATCCAGTTCTTGTCGTTACCGGTGTTTCCTGATGTGTAAGTCCATGTCAGACCGTTGTTGCTTGAAACGGCTATTTGTGTTCCGAATACACTGTTACCATCGCCGTACATGTTCTCATAATAAACATTTCCTAAGCTGTCGTATGCTACTACAGGGTCACCCATCATCGTATAGCCAGGGAATGTAGGATTATTCCTGAACCAGTCTAATCCGTTCATTGTGTAATAAGTCGCATTCGTATTAAATGCTGTAAAATACTGAAGGGGGTTTCTTGGATTTACTGCAATGTGAGGCTCTGCAAAGTCAGTTCCTAAAAAGAAATTATCGTACCCGTCAGCTCCTGTTACAATCGATGAATTAATTGAAAAAGGAGAAAAATTCTGCTGATTCTGTGATTGCAGCAACAGATGTTTCGGAATTCTGTCAAGGTTTGGGTCGTCATATCCTTGATTATTACTCTGCGAAAAAATTGAATTCGCAATTAATACTGTGCCTGTTATAACTAATAAGGCAATTGAGAGTTTAAGTGCTTTCATTTTTATTTTATTTAATTAATAACATCTTTTTAATATCTTTAAAACTGTCGGATATTATTCTATAAAAATATATCCCGCTTGAATATCTTGAAGCATTGAATGTTACGTTATATTTTCCTGGTGCAAGTCTTTCGTTTAATAGTGTCTCAGTTTCTCTACCTAACGCATCATATACAATCAGCTTTACTGTTTCGTTTTTTAGAACATCAATTGTAATGTTTGTTATAGGATTAAATGGATTTGGATAATTCTGATGAAGTTTCCATTCGGCAGGTATCTCACTGCTTAAATTATTTATCCCGACTATTTGCTGCCAACGAGCTGTTTCAATAATCGGATTATTAATTGTAATTGTTATTGATGTGTCGTTTCCTGAACTGTCTGGACTCGTGTAAGCACCTGTTCCTGCTCCGGTCCAACCTCTGAAACTGTACGTTGAACCGTTGAAATTAACTATTCTGGATGTAACACCGAAAGTTGTCGATGAAGCTGAATCGTAAAATAAACCCCCGCCGAATGTATTTCCCGCTATCGAGTTTAAAAACATTTTGTATGCTACGCGGTAATTGGCAGTCAGTGTCAAAGGCGAAGTAATGTTTATGTTGTGAGTTGTATCCCCTCCGTCCGACCAGTTTCTGAATATGTACTGAAATCCTCCTGCGGTTTTCGGACTTATAGCTTTTACATTTATCGATGAACCGTTTGCAAATAATAAATTTTGTCTTGTGTTGTATTGGTTTCCGTTAACCGTAAAGTCGCAAATTCCTTCTCTGTTTGTGCCTACGTTTATAATCGAAGAATTAACCAATAGTTCTACAGTTCTTCTGTGAACAGGGATTCCTGTTACTCCGCTTCCCGTTATGTCTAATCTGTATCTCCCGGGGCTGACTGTTCCTGTCGTTTTTGCAAGAATTACTACGGAATCAGGAAATGTAGTTATACTGTCTTTCCCGTTTTTAAAACTTAATTGTATTGTCCCGTTTACTGGAAGTGTATCGAGTTCTAAAACAAATTTAACCCTTTCATTAAATCCACCCCGTACAGAAGGTACTTTCACGGATATTGTAACAGAATCATTGTTGTTTAAATATTTTTGTGTTAAATCCGATATCATTGCAAAATCAGCACTATAAGAAACAAAACTGCCCATCGTATTATACCTTGCATCCATGAAAGAATTTAACGACGTACTCGACGTAACTGTTGAGTTTCCTATATAATCACCAATGTACTTTTCTCCTCCAGGCTGTCCGACAGCCATTGAGTTTGGATTCATTTGAGCATTGGATATTTTGTAATTTGATACGAAACTTATACCGCCATTCGTTGAATGCGTTCCGTAAATTTCAGTCAGTAAATTTCCGGTAGGGTCGTTTCTTGAATCATACCAGCAAATAAAAATCTTACCGCTTTTCTTTTCAATTGAAATAGCAGGCATCCATTGGTCTGTTAAAGTTGCGTCATCATTAATTCTCATCGGAGGACTCCATGTTGTTCCGAAATCTGTCGAACGGACAAGAAAAATATCAGCAAGGTCTGAACCCGCAGGATTTGCAGCATAGATAATATAAACATTTCCTCTTGAAGAAGTAAAACTGTTATCTGCTGCCATCAAAGGGAAGTAGTTCGTTCTTATACAATTCTTCATTGTATTCCTACCTGCACAAATAACCCCCGGACCTGCAATTCCGGAGACGGCAACTATACCTGCACCAAAACTCGCGCCCCCGTCCGTTGAACGGTAAATTCTTATGGAACTACCTGATGTACACCCGAAATATACATTGCCGCCCTGTATATTGCCATTTGCTCCTACAGTAACATACGCTCCTTGATCTCCCGAAAGTGTTATCGGAACCGACCAGTTCAAACCGCCATTCGTACTCCTGACAAACCTCATACCGCTCGAACCAAACTGCCTCCAGCCAAGATATACGTTGTTGGAATTGGGACCCCCTGTTTGGTCAGCGGTAATCCACTGTTTATCCGCAAGACCAACTGTTGAAGAATGTGCACTTACTGTAGTTGTAAACGTTAGTCCTTTGTCGGTTGATTTAGTCACCCAAATACCGTACGTGGAACCCGACTGATACAATTGTGTATAATATAAATTTCCGAGACTGTCGAATGTCAAAACAGGGTCTCCAATTTGAGAAGCTCCTGGAAATGAGACCCCCTTTTTAACCCAGTCAATTCCGTTTGTTGTAACGTAATAATTATTGATGTTATAAGCAGTGGCACTGTTTCTGAAATCATTGGGATTGGTTGCAATATATGGCTCGCCAAAATCAACTCCGAGATAGAAATTATCATACCCTTCCTCAGATGTAACAACATTGCTTTCTGTGTTTAAAGGTGAAAAAGAATAATTTGAAGGTGGAAATACTCTGGATTCAAATTTCGAATAATCGGGCTGTTCCAAATGCTGGCTGTTAATATTCGAAAAAGCATATGTTAACAGTAATAGGAGTAAGAATAATCTCATT